>NZ_JANSIY010000093.1:0-10402 GCF_047462295.1 Synechococcus sp. H60.3
CCGCAGCGGGGCGGAGGGACATTCTTGACACTCCTCCACTAAAGTCGGGGGATTCTTACGCAGTCCATAAACGAACTTACAAAGGCACTGTCAAGACGCCTCTACACAGTTCCCTGCAGCAGAGCCCCAAGGTTCTGCTGGGGGAGTTAACGGGCAGAATCTCGGCAGATCTTCTGGAGCAGGTGGGCAACTGCCTTGCTGGCAGCGGGAAGAGCTGTCGCCTTCAAGTTGGCGGCCATTTGGGCAACCAGCTGGGGCTGAGCCAGCCAGGCCAGCGCCGTCTGCCGCAGCAAGGCTAGATTCTCCTCAGATTCTCGCATGACCACTCCCCCACCCCGTTCCACAAAGGCCAGGGCGTTGTGATACTGATGGTCTTCGGCGGCAAAAGGATAGGGGATCAAAATGGCGGGGGTGGCGGTGGCCCACAACTCTGCCAGGCTGAGGGCGCCAGCTCGGCTGATGGCAAAAGTTGCCCGCTGCAGCAGGGCCGCCACATCGGTGCGGAAAGGAAAAGCGCGGTAGCGGGGATGGGAAGGGATCCCAACCTCACTGCCGCCGGTCAAATGCACAATCCAGGCCCCTGCCTCCAACCAGGCCGGGGCACAGGCGGCCACCATGCGGTTCAGGCCCCGTGCCCCCTGGCTTCCCCCCATCACCACAATCAAAGGATCCCCCTCCGGAATTGGCAGATCCGCGGGCAAGGGCTGGGGCTGATAGAACTCCGATCGCACCGGCGTGCCCACCACGCAGGTGATCGCCCCTGGCAAATGCTCTGCCGTTTCCGCCATGCCCAGGGCCACCAGCCGACAAAATCTCCCCAGCCAGCGGGTCACCTTGCCCGGAAGGCAGTTGGACTCATGTAGCAACACCGGCACCCCCAGCGAGCGAGCCGCCAAGATGGTCGGGGCGGCGATGTAGCCGCCGGTGGTCAGTACAGCGTCAAACCGTCCTTTCCTAAGGATCCGCTGCACCTGCAGCGTTGCCCATGCCAACTGACCCAGGGATCCCAGCTTCTGCCAGGGGGATCCCTGCCAGCCGGACATGGCCACTCGGTGCAGCGGGTAGCGATCCGGCACCAGCTTCGCCTCCAGCCGCTGCGGCACCCCCAGCCACTCAATCTGCCAGGTGGGCAACTGCTCGACAACGGCCAGCGCCGGAAAGATATGTCCTCCCGTTCCGCTGGCCGCAACCAACAGCCGCAGAGGTGAAGCTGTGTCCCTGGCGCGTGTGCTCACCCGTGTTAGGAGCCGTTGAGATCAACGTAGCGCAGGAGAGTACCCCGCTGCCCGAGGATAAACCCTTGCTCCGGGCCGAAAAACTCAATGCTGTAGAAATTGGCGGGAATGTTGCTCAATTGCTTGGCCTGCTCCCAGGTTTTGCCGCCATCGGGGCTATGGATGAGGGTAGCGCCGCCGCCTACCACCCATAAGTCGTGGTCGTTCTGGTAGGCCGCATTCAGATAGCCAAAGCTGAGGGCTCGCCCAGGGCGCAACGGCTTGGACCACTCGCCGGAGGTGAAGTCGTCCGTGAAAGCAATCTCCGCCCCTTGGTTCAATTTCCAGGCGCTGCCGTTGGGGCCAAAGCCCATGTTCTGAATGCGGCGAGAGCTTTCCCGTGGATACGGCTTCCAGGACCGACTTTCGGGGGTGTAGAGAAAGTAGAAGCTGCCCCGCGATGACACGGCCAGATACTCTCCTCCTGGGCCGCGGGCAATGTTTTTAATTGCCCCAATCGGTTCTTCTACCTGGGCATGCCAGGTCTGTCCCCCATCTTCTGTGCGGTAGATGGCCCCCACATTGGTTACCATCTCAGCAGCCCCAGGCCCCAGGGCTTGGATCAGGAGCGGCTCCCCCGGCAGTTGGTTGCTGAGGCGGATGGAAGTCCAGTCGGATCCCTCGTTGAGCGTGTGGAGGAGGATCTTCGGCTGCCCCACCACCCAGCCTTCTGCTCCAGCAAAGCTAATCGAGCTCAGGTAGGCTTCCGGCTCCAGTGCCGTCAGCTTGCGCACCTGCCAGTGGAGGCCACCATCCTGAGACTCCAACAGCGTCGCTTTATCGCCCACCAGCCAGCCATGAGAAGGGTTGGTGCCGGTGAAAGCAATGTCCAGCAGGATGTTCTGGGTGGGCACCTCGACTTGTTGCCAGGGCACCACCTTCATGTCTGGCATCCGCGCCGCCATCAGCAAGAGAGAGAAGGCAGCCAGCAGCACCAGTCTCCAGAGCTTAAGCATCTTGGCCATCACTCGACGAAGTAGAAACTCATCAAAAACAAAAATCCCAGCGCCAATCCCAAGAAGATGAGTAGGTTCTTTTGGGCAGGGGTCATTACATTGACCCCCAGGCCGTAGCGCAAGTTCTCTTGAAAACCGGAAGGCTTGCCCTTGGCGCCCACCGCTTGAAACAGGCGCTTGCCGGCGCGGCACACCGGACATCTCCAGTCGGCAGGCAGCTCCTCAAAGGGCACACCTGCCGGGATCCGATTGAGCTGATCCCCCTTGGCCGGCTCGTAAACATAGCCACAAGAGCGACATTCATAGCGCTGCATGCGCATGGGATCGCCAACCTGCGCATCGGCTTCATCTTCCGGCAACTCGATTAGCTTCGGTACCCTGGAGGGCTTGGGCGGGTTGACGGGATCCGGTTGCGAGCCATTCATGGTCTGGGAGGCATTTGCATCACCAGATCTTATTATGAGAGGAATTGTTACAAAAATCTACTCGGCCTTCTGATCCTTTCCTCAAAGCACCGATTGCCAACTCGGGGGGCGGGGAGATTTTGCAGAGTTAAAAACAGCCACGAGATGGGATCCCCTGGGACTCCGTCTTGAACAGGGGCCTACCTGGCCTATCTCTTGACACCTCTCCGGCAGCGTCAAGGAACGTCGTCTCACTCGCCAGCGGGGCGAAGGGGTCTGCCAGACAAACCGGCCAGGGTTCACGCCTTGGATCCCATGCTATGTTTTGACTATCCTATTCCCATGTTGTGCCAGTGGGTGTCCGCCATGACCACGCCCCCTCGCCGACCTACCCTCAACCACGTGTTGATCGTCAAGGATCGCCACGGGCCAAAGGCTTACTGGCTGACAGCCGAGCTCTATTCCCTGGGGCGGGATCCGAGCAACAGCATCCGCATCGACTCCCAATACGTCTCCCGCCACCACGCCATTTTGGTGAAGACCGAATCTCCCTCCTCTCCCGATGGGTTTACCTACCAAATCATCGATGGAGACATCCATGGCACGCCCAGCACCAACGGCCTCTACATCCGGGGGGAGCGGGTGGAGTTTCGCGATCTCGAGGACGGAGACGAGATCCAGTTTGGCAACGACGCTACTGCCACCTACTCCCTGCAAGCTCAGGATTTGGACAGGATTCTCTCCACCTTTGAAAATACCCAGATCGTTGGCCTGTGAGAGCCGATTCATCAGTTGGGGGGGAAGGCGGTGGCGGGGTCATTGACTCTTTGCAACGCAGCAGCTCTTGGATGAAAAGGCTGTTGGCCTGCTGGCGCGAACGGTGAGGGGGGCGCTGCCTGCCAACGTGGAATAGAGAGGCTGTTACTGGCTAGCAGGCGCTACCCAGGTCTGCAAGCTGGCTTCAACTCCAGAGCAGGCGACCAAGAGGGGCCTACGGCTTGCTGCGCGAAAGAGGCCACCCTGCAAGCCCCCGCTGCTACTGGCACCCACACCAACCCATAGGCCAAGCGGGAAAGCGTCAGCCCTGTCTGTATCCAAAACCAGGTGTCAATCCGGCTTGTGAGTGGGAGGGGATGTGGACTCCGACGCAGCCAAGGGGATTTCCCTAGCTGGGGCTGCTACAGGCCAGACTAGAAGTTCGTGGCTGGGTTGCTAAAAGCCCTCCGTTTTAGCTGTGGGCTAGTTTACGTTTGGTGGAGTGCTTTGAAAACTGTTTGGCCAGAGGTGTGAAGAACACAAAACATGCATCCTCCGGGGATCGCTGGAAATTTACAGCTCTAGGCTCCATGGCGGGGAGCGCTTGGGTAGTGTTTCAAGCGGAAAGGCAAAGAGATGTAATTCGGAAAACCTAACTCAGGTGATCTCAATCAGCACGAGCCTCTGTTCAAGAAGATAGGTTACAGTTAACCAAAGGGATAACAATTTTGACGAAAAAGACATCTTTTCCTTTCTAAGCTGACTTTTTGATAGGCTGAGGTCGATCACAGGGAACGGAGGCGTTGAACCGTGGAGCATGAAATCGTGTATCAACTAACCCTGGAATGGGTCGAGGCCGACCGGCGCCGATCTCAAACGGTGTCGCCCGTCCTCGGCAAGCTGGTTACCATCGGGCGGGATCCCGGCTGCGATGTGGTGCTCAACGACCCAACTCGCTCGGTCTCAGGAATCCATGCCGGGCTTTATCTCGATCCCAAAACTCTCAAGTTTTACATTCGCAACTTGACCCGGGATCGTTTGCCGCCTAAGCAACCCAACCCCATTTGGGTGAATGGCCGAAAAATCATTCAGGAAGAGCCTGCGCTCGAGGCCAATAGCCAAATTCAATTGGGGCGTATTGTGCTGAGCATAAAATCCATAGAGGTTGCCGGAAAAGATCAAGGGGTTTCTCTGAACCGCGGGACTTTGGGCACCCTCAAGGTTAAGTGCAGCCGCCTGGAAAACCCTCACTACCTGCCCCCGGAATATCAGGGCCAAAATTGCCCCTATTGCGGACATTTGGTCTTAAGTGCTTCGCTGGTGATCCCTCCTCCAGAGGCTGACAGAGCCCCGCGATCTCCTGCCTAGAGAACTAAACCGTTCCATTTTTCTCTTGGAGCCCAGCAGTTGAAAAAGGGATCCCAAGCCAAGTCCATGGTGACTCATGAGATTACATTGTTCTGTGTTGTTCTCGATTGAGTCATTTTTACCTTTACAGAGGTGAACAAAAGCCATGCAAATTCAACTAAGCTGGGAAGATCCCATTACCGAAGAACAGCAAGAGCTGATTTTTCCATTGCCTCTTGCCTTGGGCAGAGAGCTGGCCCAACTGCCCCAGGAATGGCAGGGGCAAGAAGTGGCCCGGGCGGTGTTTGCTAGCCGGGAGATCTCCCGTTACCACGCCCTTATCTATCTCGGTGAGGATGGTCAGGTCATCTACGAGGATCGCAGTGCCAACGGCAGCCGCATCAATGGGGAAAAAATCCGACAAGCACGCCGGGTGCTGCAGGGCGGGGAAGTGGTGGAGCTCGGCCCCTACAGCATCACCGTCAGTTTGCTGAGGGATCCCAACGCCACCCTATTGCTCGGCACCCCCACCCTTTTGCTGGAGCCCCGCACCGACCTCATTCGCCCGGCCACCCAACCCGACACCGCACTTGAGGTTCCCCCAGCTTCCACAGTGGTTTTCGCCCCGGAGGAACTTCCCGAGGTGCGGGCCAGATCCGACTTCCCCCCACCGGACTTGTTCCGAGCTAAGCAAATTGCCCTGAGTGCCCTCAAAGCCACTGGCCTACCTGTGGAGGAGACCCTCTATTTGGCTTTGGGCGGTGGTATTGGCAGCTTTGCTTGGGTGGATACCCTGCGCATTTATGGAGTCAGATCCGAACATATCCGCGTCATCAGCATTGCCCGTAAACCCTACGAACGCTATGAACGGCTGTTGACCAACTGCCAGATCCCCCGCTGGAAGCGAATTCGCTCTGGCTCCGATTCTTGTCCGGACAACATTTGGGGCTGGCCCGGCTATGCCTTGCGAGAGGCCTGGCGCTCTTTTTTCTCTGGCCGATTGTTGGAAGCACTCGGCTTTTTGTGGCAGGTCTTTAGTGAGCCTTTGTTGGCAGATACCTACACACCGCTGGCAGGGAATGTATTTGCCTCGATGGATCGGGAATCAGCTCGCATTGGCTGGGATCAAATGCTTTGCTACGGCCATATTCGCGCCGTTCGCAAAACGGAGGATGGGCGATACGTAGTAGCCTATTCGGCAACGCGGCCCGGCCATACAGATCACCGCTTTATGGTGGCCAAGTACGTGCATTTGGCAACTGGGTACCCAGCCATCAGACTGCTCAACGATCTGCAAGAGTTTCGGGAAAAAACTGGCGATCTAAAGTCGGTGGTACACGGCTACGAGCCCCATGATCACGTTTATGAGCAATTGGAAAAACAAGGCGGCACCGTTTTGATGCGGGGGTTCGGGATCGTCGCTTCTCAGGTGCTGGAGCGCCTCTACGAAGCCCGCAAAGTCAACCCTCGCATCTCGGTGGTGCATCTGAGCCGTGCGCCCAAGAGTGGCAATCGCTTCGGACGGGCCAAACGAGTAGTGGAGAACCATTGGGAGTTTCAGCCCTTCAACTGGCCCAAGGGCACTTGGGGTGGGGTTCTGCGCGCCAAATTGGAAGCAGCAACCCCCCTGGAACGGCGCGAACTACTGGAAGCCTGGGGCGGCACCACAACGGCAAGTCGGCGCAGGTGGCGGCGGATTGTGCGGCAAGGGCTGCAGGAGGGCTGGTACTCGATTGTCTTTGGCAAGGTGGAATCGGTGGTTCTCGGCGACAAAGGCAAGCCGGTAACCTACATTCGAGGTACCCACAACAACATTCAATTGAAGGTGGAAGCCGATTTTGTTATCGATTGCACGGGCTTGGTTTCGGATCCCATGACCAATCCCCTCCTCAATGATCTGATTACCCACTACAATCTGCCCCTCAATCCCCATGGACGCCTACATGTTTCCAACGATTTTGAGCTGGTGGAGATGCGCAACGGGGATGGACGGATGTACGCTGCCGGGATCATCACCTTAGGTGGACCCTATGCGCCGGTGGATACGTTTTTGGGCCTGCAGTACTGTGCCCATCGATCGGTGGAGCACTTGGCTCGGCTGGGGGCACCAGGGGTTAAAGGTCTAGAAGGGATCCGCTCCCTGTGGCAGTGGTGCAAGTGGGCCTTGAACCTCAGCCCTTAGCCTTTGAACTGAAGCCAAACGAACTAACGATTTGGGCCAACGAAACTGGAGGAAACCATGACACCCACTCTCATTGGCCGTTGGCAAACCCGCATTTTTTTACTGGCTACTGTAGGTGTTTTAGCGACTTTGCCTTTTTACTTTGGACTGACTGGACATAGAGGCAGCCTTACCTATTTTTGGGTGCTGTTCTACGTAGGTTTGTTTGGCTGTGTTTGGGATGTTGTCTATAACTACCTGATGGGGTGGAGGTGGGATCACGATTGGCCTGGGATTCTGCAGCTTTTGGCCGGCATTTGGGAAGGGCTTTTCTTGGGCACAGTCCTGAGTCTGGTGGGCCTTCCCCATATTCCAAGCCAACGGTTTGACCTGGGCGACTTTATTCTCCACTACAGCGTGGTCTGGGTTTGCCTTTACCTCAGCGCTTGGGTGGTGATGCGGATTTTGTTTCCCCGCTGGCGCTTTCGCGGCGGAGAGTGGCTGGGGCCATGGCCTCGCTCCGACAACTAGAGAAACCAGAGTTTTGCCCCCCGCAAGCCTGTACTCTGATGGCTCGCACCCAGATCAACCTCTACCTGGAGATCCTTTGCGCCCCTGGGATCCTGCTGAAGCCGGATCCCTGCCGCCTCAGCTCCAGCTAGGGTGTCGGCTGGATTGACCAGATGTGGGATCCCCATCTGGATCCTTCCGTCTGCTTGCCATAGTAGGATCAGCACCTGCGTACCCTACCTTGCACGGACCGCTGGTCTTTAGCGGCCGAGATTTTTCTAACCTCAAACGCCCCTCATGCCGCCCATCACCAAGATCCTGATTGCCAACCGAGGCGAGATTGCCCTGCGCATCATCCGCACCTGTCAGGAAATGGGGATCCGCACCGTGGCCGTCTACTCCACTGCGGATCAGAACTCGCTCCATGTCCAACTGGCGGACGAGGCCGTCTGTGTAGGGGATGCCCCGGTGGCCAAAAGCTACCTCAACATTCCCAACATCATCTCGGCAGCCCTTACCCGCGGCGCCAATGCTATTCATCCGGGCTACGGGTTCTTGGCGGAGAATGCCAAGTTTGCCGAGATGTGTGCCGACCACAACTTGATCTTCATCGGCCCCTCGCCAGAGGCGATGCGCAAAATGGCCGACAAAGCCACGGCCCGCGAGACTATGCAAGCGGTGGGCGTGCCGACCGTGCCCGGCAGCCGCGGCTTGATCACCTCTGATGAAGAAGCAGTGAAGCTGGCGGAGAAAATCGGTTACCCCGTGATCATCAAAGCCACTGCCGGCGGCGGGGGGCGGGGCATGCGGGTGGCCAGAGATGCCCAAGAATTGCTGAAGATGATGCGCACTGCCCAGGGGGAAGCCCAGGCGGCCTTTGGCAATGGCGGGATCTACCTGGAGAAGTTTATCGAGCGCCCCCGCCATGTGGAGTTTCAGATCTTGGCCGACAGCCACGGCAATGTGGTGCACCTGTACGAGCGGGATTGCTCAATTCAGCGGCGGCACCAAAAGCTGCTGGAAGAGGCCCCCAGCCCGGCTTTGACCACGAGCTTGCGCGCCCGCATGGGAGCAGCAGCGGTGAAGGCAGCCAAGGCAGTGAACTACGTGGGGGCGGGCACGGTGGAGTTTTTGCTGGATAAAAACGGCCAGTTCTACTTCATCGAGATGAACACCCGCATCCAGGTGGAGCATCCGGTTACCGAGATGGTGACGGGGCTGGATTTGATTGCCGAGCAAATTCGCATCGCCCAAGGTCAACCTCTGACCTTTCGCCAGAAGGATGTGGAACTGCGGGGCCATGCCATCGAGTGCCGCATCAACGCCGAGGATCCCAAGCAGCAGTTTCGCCCTTGCGCGGGCACCATCAGCGCCTATTTGCCCCCTGGGGGGCCGGGGGTGCGCATGGACTCCCACATTTACACCGACTACACCATTCCCCCCTACTACGATTCGCTGCTGGGCAAGCTGATCGTCTGGGGGCCCAACCGGGCGGCAGCTATCCGCCGCATGCAGCGGGCACTGGGGGAATGCGCCATCACCGGCGTGCCCACCACGATCCCTTTCCACCAGCAGATCCTGCGCCACGAGGCTTTTTTACGGGGCGAAGTGTACACGGATTTCATCACCCAACACCTGCTGCCCAGCCAGTAGCAATCCAATCAGAAGTCGTTTGGGATCCCGCTTTGAACTGCGGCTTGCCGGAAGTTAGAGTTAAGGGTGAGTTGAGGGTTGCTGGTCTTGCAGATGAGGGATCCCTGGCCCGACTCGGTTCAACAGGCCCATCTCCAGCGTCAGTCGAGCTGCCCTGTGCCCAGCCTCAGCCAGTTGGTGCTGCAATTTTTGCAGGAGCGGGATCTGGCCCCAACCAGCCGCCGCACCTACCGCATTGCTCTGGAGTAGTTTGCCAAAACTTGCCCGGTGCCGCTGGGACAGGTGCAGCCGTCCCACGTTCAGTCTTTTTTAAACAGCTTGAGGGGGCGTCCGTTGCGCAACCGTTCGGGCCAGTGGATCCATCCGCCTGCCTCTCCCGCTACCTACAACCTGAAGCGGCTGGCGCTGCAACAATTTTTTGAATGGGCCAGCCAGCGAGGCTACTTTCCGGATCCCTTGCCCACCCAGGCCATTCGACCTGCCCGCCTGCCCGCTCGTCTGCCTCGCGACCTGGATCGGCTGTTGTTGCAGCGGGTTCTGCAGCGGGCCCAGACCCATTCTCTGCGCTACGCAGCCTTGATCCGCCTGCTGCTGGAGTGCGGCCTACGGGCGCGGGAGCTGTTGGACTTGACGGTGCAGGATTTTCGGATCAGCCCTGAGGGATCCCTGTTGGAGGTGCGCTGTGGCAAGGGAAGTAAACCCCGCGCTGTGGCGGTCGGGGATCCCCTCTCCGAGCTGCTGCAACAATATCTAAGCCAAGAACGGGGCCCGTGCGCGCCGACGGATCCCTTGTTTGTCTCCCAATCCCGCTGCCCGGCCTACCGGGGTCGTCCCCTCACCTACGATGGCCTACGTCATATTGTGCTTAAGCTCACCGAGCCTGAGCCGGGCCACCAAACCCCCCACCAGTTTCGCCACAGCTTTGCCACTCTGCTGCTGGATCGCGGCGTTGCCCCTGAGCCTATCCAGCACTTGCTGGGCCATACGACTGCTGCCATGACGATGCGCTACACCCAGCGGGCCAACTTGAGAGCAGCTATTGCCCGTTCCCGCGCGATCTTGGATCAGGGCTTGATCTAGGGATCCCTTGTTGTGCCCTGGCCCCTATTTTGTTTGTAGTAGGGAAGGGAATGCTTGCAAGGGGTGACCGAGCTGCCCACCGGCTTTTTGGAGGGTGCTCCGGAGCTGGCAGTTGAAGTACTATCTGCCAGCAACACCGTAGAAGAAATCGGGGGGAAGATTGCCGAGTACTTCGAGAACGGTGCCCCCCTGGTCTGGGCCGTTAGCCCAACTCAGCGCTGTTTGACGCCCCCACCGTCTACAGGCGGGGGATTCTTAACG
>NZ_JANSIY010000094.1:0-7109 GCF_047462295.1 Synechococcus sp. H60.3
CTAACCCGAAGAACGCAGGGACTCCATCAACTGCTGGGGCGTCATCTGCTCGTAGGGCTCGAAGGGCTGGTGGATCCAGGGGTTATCGGGCAGGTAGTCCACGTAGTAGTCGGGCTGGTAGACAGAGGCCGCTTTGTACCAGAGTACGCCAGTGCGGATTTCCTCGATGTAAAAGCCGTAGTGGTGCTTAAGCCAGTGGAGGGAGCGCTTCAGGGTCATGCCGGAGTCGGCCAGGTCGTCCACCAGCAACACATGGCTACCCAGGTTGGCAGTGGTCATGGCCAGATCCCGCGAAAAGGTCAGTTGTCCCCGTTGGCGATTGCCAGGGCCGGAGTAGGAGGAGGCGGCGAGAATGGCTAGGGGGAGGTCGAAGAGACGGGCCAGGGTATCGCCGATGCGCAGCCCCCCTTTGGCGATGCAGACAATTTGGTTAAACTCCCAGCCGCTTTCGTAAACTTTGACGGCCAGCTCTTCGATTTTGCGGTGGTAGTCGGCCCAGGTAATAGAAATCTCGTGCAAGGGATCCCTCTCTCGCAGTCTGGATTGCTCAATTCTAACTATATTGATTCTTTTCCCATCGACCGGCCTGACGATGGCAACCTGAGGGTCTAGCTTTCTTTCAGCGGGATCACCTTCACCCAATGGGCGTAGGCGGGATCCCGATTTTCAGTGATGGCCGTCAGCTTCTGCCGCAACTGCTCGGTGATGGGGCGGGAGGGGGGCAAGACGTATTGCTCGATCTGGCGAATAGGGGTGATCTTGGCGGCAGTGCCGGTGAGGAAGGCTTCCTCGGCAATCAACAGCTCCGACTTATCGACCGGCCGCTCTTGGGTGGGGATCCCCAGGTCGCGGGCCAGGGTGAGAACGCTGTCGCGGGTGATCCCTTCCAGGATGTCTTGGTCAAAGCTGGGGGTAATCAGCACGCCGTTGCGCACGATGAAGATGTTCATGCCCGAGGCTTCGCTTACCTTGCCTTGGGAGTTCATCAAAATGGCCTCATCATAGCCGGACTGCACTGCCTCAGTTTTGGCCAGAGAAGAGGTGATGTAGGCGCCGGTGATCTTGCCCCGCAACGGCAGGCTGCGATCCTCTTGGCGGGCCCAAGAGCTGATGCGGCAGGTGACTCCCTCTGGTGAGAGGTAGTCTCCCAACTCCAACCCGTACACGAAAAAGTCTTTCTCGATGTTGTGCAACCGCGGCGAGATGCCCAGGTCGGAGGTGTAGACCAGGGGGCGGATGTAGAAAGAGGTGGAGGGGCGATTTTTGCGGATCAGCTCCACGATCACCTGCTCGATCTTTTCGGCGGGCAGATCGAAGCAGAGCAGGCGAGCACTCTGGCTCAGCCGTCGGCAGTGGCGATCGAGACGAAACACCAGCACCTGATCCGGATTTTGCGGGTCGGGGATCCCGCGTAGACCGCCAAAGGCTGCCGTCCCGTAGTGCAGAGCATGGGTGGCAATGGAGATCTTCGCCTCGGCAAAGGGGACGATCTGGCCCTGAAAGTAGGCGTAGGGCAGAAAATCCGGCATGGTCGGCACCTACTGCGGTGGGAAAAGATGTAAGAGTAGGAATATTATCACCGATGGAGGCAGCATCGGCAGCCCCAGCGTTGGCAGCACTCGGAAAGATATGCGCACTGCAGTGTTTTTTAGCCAGTCAAGTTCTGAGAGGGCTGTGGAGGCAAACAGCTTCTAACTTACGAGGGGCCGACGAACTACACCCCATGACGCAAGGAGTCCACTCCCTTTGCGAAAGCAACAGTGCTCCTTTTGGCAAGGCTTCTTTCACCCCAAGGTTGGTAGGGTAAGAATGTGGTTACTCAAACAGTTGGAAATGAAGCTTCCAAAACTTGCTGTTGCTTCCTTGCTTGTGCTGGGCGTTTTGCTCCTCAGCAGCCCGATGTTATCGGTAGGCAAGAGCACAGAGGTAGCTTTTGCTCAATCTCCTGCTCCAGCCGTCCGCATTGAAGAAGCGATTCAGATGGCTCGATCTGCTGTTCCCGATGCTGTGATCAAAGAAGTTGAGTTGGAGCGCGAAGATGGCCGCTTAGTTTGGGAAGTAAAACTCACCAACGATGTTGAGGTCAAGATCGACGCCACTACCGGCGATGTTGTCGATATCGATGACTAGTCCTCAGGGGGGCACAAACTGGGGTAAGCGTTGCCGGAAAAAGCGGTAGTTGCCACTGCCTGATGAATGCTTGATGAAACAGTAGCAATCTTGAGAACTGCAAAAGCTGGGGATCCCGTTTATTTGGGCAGGGGGAAGGTGTTCGCATAATAGACACCCGCTGGCTGAGGCCAGTTTAACTGCTGGCCAGGGGCAGGTGGTCGAGTCAGTCTGGGCTAAAATGCTGTCTATCCGTCTTGCTGCTCCCCCTGATGGACGACCCCCCTTTAGTCTCAGCGGCTACTTTCCCCAACACTGAGCTTTCGTGGGGAGATGCGTCTCTTAGTCTCTTTTGGGTCATCGCTCTTCTGGTCATCAACGCTTTTTTTGTGGCGGTGGAGTTTTCCTTGGTGTCGGCGCGGCGCTCCCGCATGGTGCAGTTGGCCAGCGAAGGGAACCGCCAGGCGGCAATTGTGCAAAAGGCCCAGGAACAGTTGGAGTATGCCCTCTCCACCACCCAGTTGGGCATTACCCTGGCCAGCGTGCTGCTGGGCTGGATCGGGGCCACCCAGGTTGCGCCGACACTGTTTTTGGCCTTGAGGCAGTTGGCCTGGTTGCGGAACGTGGATCCCGCCATTGTTCAGGGGGTGGCAGTGGTGGTGGTGTTTTCGCTGCTCACCTATTTCCAAATTGTGGTGGGGGAGCTGATCCCCAAGACTCTGGCCATTCTCTACTCGGAGCCGATTGCCCTAAAACTGGCCTGGCTCAACCGCTTGGTGAGCCGCTTTTTGCACCCTTGCGTGGAGCTGCTCCGGTTCTCCTCCCGCTGCTTGTTGCAGCTTTTTGGCGTCCGCATCCCGGAGGCCACTTCTTTTTACAGCACCATGACGGTGGAGGAGCTGCAACTGTTGATCGCCTCGTCGGTGGAGTCGGGCAACATCGAGGCGGAGGAGCGGGAGCTGTTGAGCAATATCTTCGAGTTCGGCGAGACGGTGGCCAGCGAGGTGATGATCCCGCGCACCAGCATCGACGCGGTGCCGGAAACCGCTACGGTGCAAGAGGTGCTGGCCGAGGTGGCCGAATCGGGGCATTCCCGTTACCCAGTCTACGGCGAGTCTTTGGATGACATCCGCGGCCTGATTCATGTCAAGGAGCTGATCGGCGAGCTGGCCAAGGGATCCCTGGATTTGCACAGCCCCATCACCCCTTTCATTCGCGAGGCCCACTTTGAGCCGGAGAACAAGCTGATTGCCGAACTGTTGCCCGAGATGCGGCAGCACCACTGGCCAATGGTGGTGGTGGTGGACGAGTTCGGCGGCACGGCGGGCTTGATCACCATTCAAGACCTGGTGGAGGAGATTGTCGGCAAGCTCTCCGATGGCCCAGATCCCAAGGCGAAGGAGCCGGATATTCAGGAGCTGGACGAAAATACCCTCCTCATCCAGGCCCAGTTGGATATTGAAGAGGTCAACGAGCGCTGCCACCTCAACTTGCCCCTCCACGAGGACTACCAGACGCTGGGTGGCTTTTTGATCTACCACCTGCAGAAGATCCCGCGCGTGGGGGAAAAGTTCACCTACCAAGACATGGAGTTCCAGGTGGTGCGCATGGAAGGCCCACGGGTGGATCGGGTGAAGGTCGTTCGCCACCGCCGCAGCTCTCCCAACCCGCTGCCAGTGCTCCCCCCCGCCCAGACGACCAAGCCTGGCTCTTGAGGAGCTAGGTTTTGACGACCTTGAGGGTCTGCAGCCGCACATCTTCGGGGCCGTTGATAAAGCCGCCTGCCTCGTGCACCAACAACAGATAGTCCACCGCTTCCTGGGTTACCTCTTCGCCGGGCACCAAGATAGGGATCCCAGGGGGGTAGGGGGAGATGATCTCGGCACAGATGTGGCCTACGGCTTCCTGAAAGGGGATCCGCTCGATGGGGGCAAAGAAAGCCTGCCGCGGCGAGAGCCGTTGCGGCGGCAGGGGAGGGCGTTTCAACTGGGCCAGGCGCCGCAGTTTCTCGGCCATCGCCAGCGAGGGTTGGGATCCCTGAGCCTGCTTCGACAAAGCGGCGAAGCTCTCCACCAGCCGGTCGATATCCCGCTGGGTGTTGCCGAGGCTAACGATAAAGACCACGTTGTGCAGGGTGGACATCTCCGGCTGCACGTGGAAGTGGTCGTTGACCCAGTCGTGGGCGTCGAAGCCAAAAAGGCCCAGCCCCGACACCGTCACCGTCAAGCGGGTGCGATCCAGATCGAAAAAGCCAGGTGTAGAGCCGATGCGCTCCGGGCCAAAGCAAAAGAGCCCTGGAATGCGGTTGAGGCGGGCGCGGGCTTGATCGGCTAAAGCCAGGGCTTGGCCCAGCAAAGCTTCCCCTTCTAGGGCCATCTGCCGCCGCGCCACGTCCAGCGACATCATCAGCACGTAGTTGGGGCTAGTCGATTGCAGCAGTTGCAAGATGTTGCGCACACGGTTGGGATCGATGCGGGATCCCTTGAGGTGGAGCATCGAGGCTTGCGTCATGCCGGAGATCACCTTGTGGGTGGACTGCACCACCAGATCGGCACCAGCTTCCAAGGCGGAGAGGGGCAGTTGCGGGTGAAAGCCAAAGTGGGGCCCGTGGGCCTCGTCCACTAAGAGGGGCAGGCCGTGGCTGTGGGCGATGGCCGCTAAGGTTTCTAGGTCGCAGCAAACCCCGTAGTAGGTGGGGCTGACCACCAACACGCCCTTGGCGTCGGGGTGCTCGGCCAGGGCCTGCTCCAGGCCGGCAGGAGTGATGCCGTGGGCAATGCCCAGTTCTATGTCGAAGTCGGGCTCGATATAGGCCGGCACGGCCCCGGAGAGGATCACGCCGGCAATGGCCGACTTGTGACAGTTGCGCGGCAGCAGGATCTTGTCTCCTGGGTCGCACACGGCCATCACCAGGGTTTCCACGCCACAGGTGGAGCCATTCACCAGAAACCAACTGCGATCCGCTCCGTAGGCGGCTGCCGCCAGCTCCTGGGCTTCCCGGATCACGCCGTCGGGATCGTGGAGGTTGTCCACCTCCGGCAACTCGGTAAGATCCGCCCGGAAGACGTTTTCTCCCAAAAACTCCCGCAGGTCGGTGGCGATCCCGCGTCCCTGCTTGTGGCCTGGCGTGTGAAAGGGAGCCTTGTCCAAGCTGCAATAGTGGCGGATGGCCTCAAAAAGAGGGGCCCGCTCTTGAGCTTTGCGATCCAGCAGGCACAGACGACGGGACGCCTTCGACAGATGCGACAGAACCATGGGCCACTCCCCAACACACCAGCGTCCAGCCATTATCCACCCCCAGCGGAGCCAAGTCCACCCTCAAGGTCACCCCAGGAAGTGTCTTTCCTGCTAGCCTGGGTTCAGGTTGCCTTTCCCTCCTGCTTGTATGTTTGAAAAGCTGCCCCTCCCCCTGAGCACCCTGGTGTTGCTGGCGGGCGTTGCCGCCACAGCTTGGGGCTTTGCCCAGTACAGCGATCCCACCCTGAACCTCATCGGCCTGTTTACCGGGATCCCCTTGCTGCTGGGGGGGGTGACCATGAAGGTGGTGGAGCTCAAGCCAGTGCCTGCCCTGACGCCCCCCTCGCCAGAAGTGCTCCAAGCCCGTGCTCAGCAGGCCACGGAAATTCAAAAACAAGTCCGCGCCGACATCACCAAATACAGCTATGGGGCCAACGCCCACCTGGAAGAGGCCCTGGAGTTCCTCGGCCTGCGCGGCCCTCTGGAAGCAGACCTACCCAAAATCAGAGGCTACAGAGAAGAATTGCGGGATGGCCGCTACACCCTGGTACTTCTCTTCGATTCGCCGGCCGTTCCCTTCCAGCAATGGCAGGAGAGCTACCAGAAAAAAATGCAGGGCTTCTTTGGCCGCGACGTGGAGGTGCAACTGCAGCAACCCCGAGAACATCAGGTGGAGCTGGCGCTCATCGCCTGTCCCGGATCCCAGGCCACCGGAACAGGGTGAGGGGGCTTGGATCCCTTAGCTTTTTTCACGACTTTTTCACAGTTCTATTCTTAAAATCAACGGCGGCTCACACGGGTGTGTTGAGGACTGAAACACTAGAGGAAGGAGACCTGGGGATCCCCATCATCGGGATCCCTCTTTTTTAGATGGTAAAAAGTTAGCAGGATCCCAGGAGAATAAAGCTGGCAACAAGTAGCTCCCACGCTCAAAATGCTTTTCAGTCACTCCAGTCAATGCCAAGAGCTCCTACAATTTGCTTAATGAAACGCCCAGAATTCCCCACTATCTATACGGTGGGCATGGATAGCGCCCCCAGATTGACGCTGGGTGTACAGTTTCACTGTTTCTAGGCAAGCACCGCCGCACAAAACAATACACTCAGAATTGTGCCAGAGCTTGGCTTTTCCCCAGTACACCCACTTAGTTGTTCTCCAAATTGCTGCTTTAACACTCGGCTCGATCCCGAGTTGAGGGAAAAACTAGGTTAGAAATGTTGTTATCAAGAGATGAATCAACAAGCAAATAGACATAATTCAGCTCGCCATGAAATTCGGTTAGGAAACTCCAATGAGTAACCAACACCCTCTCCAAGACAGTCTTTATTTAACCCATACTGACTGCCAAGGTGCTCCAGGGCGAGCCTTCCGGATCCCTGAGCTGGCCCTCACCCAAGACTTGGCGCTGGTTCCTCAATCCCGCCAGCGGCAGGCGGCCTTTCGTGTTTACTGGCTACGGAGCACGCAACACTCCCTATCCCTGGCCAAAACCGGTGATCTTTGCGTTGATTCTCAGCTTCTCTCTCCTTCTGGGAGAGAGGCTGAAGGTGTTGGCTCTATGTTCTGCCAGCATCAACTCCTTGGCATTGCAGAGCCCTAGGGGGTCTGTCTCAAACTTGTACAGAGTGGCAATGCTATGAACAGAACTGAGTCTGGGGTGTTGTCTATATGCAACGCTGACGCAACAGAGATGAGGAGATTTCCTTAGCAATCCCCTGCTATTACGTTTCCATGCAAATTTTAGGTTGGAAACGCTCAAATTA
>NZ_JANSIY010000094.1:7209-9813 GCF_047462295.1 Synechococcus sp. H60.3
GAAATAGCCAGAATAAGAGTAGCTATTGACCCAGCAATGGGCAGGATGATGACAGGTAAGTGAACGATGTTTTCCTCTCTTTTGACTCCGCGTGCAGCAGGCCTACTCCTATCCGGGGCGGTATTGGGCATTCATTGCCAGGTGGCTATGGCCGCCCCTTTTCGCGACACTTTTGGTCACTGGGCCCAAACCTACATTGAGGCTCTCTCCGCTCAAAGGGTGTTGAACGGCTTCCCGGATGGCACCTTCCGTCCCAACGAGCCGGTGACCCGTGCTCAGTTTGCCACCCTCGTCACCACTGCCTTTCGCCTCCGCAACACCTCTGGTACCTTCATCGGCTTTCGGGATGTGCCCCCCACCCACTGGGCGGCTAACGCTATCTCCGCGGCGGCAGCCAACAACTTGGTGGCCGGCTTCCCGGACGGCACCTTCCGACCCGAACAGCCCGTTACCCGCACCGAGGCGCTGGTGATCCTGACCAACGCCCTTGGCAACACAAGTGCCATCCCCGTGGCCCAGCCGAGCGAGCTGTTCAGCCGCTACCGTGACGCGGCAGCCATTCCCAACTGGGCCCTGGCGCCAATTGCAGCCGCCAACCGCGCCGGCCTGATCGTGAATTACCCAGATCCCATGCTCTTGGAGCCCAACCGTCCTGCCACCCGTGCTGAGGTGGCTGCTTTTACCCACCAGGCCCTGCTCAGTCGGGGATCCCTGGTGGCCCAGAACCCAGGCAATTGGCTCTCCACCCCTCAGCCCGGCTTTGACCTGCGCCTTTCCACGCTGGCGGCGGGCACTCTGATACAGACCACCACCCCCTTCAACGAGCGCCTCTTCATCGCCCCCAACGAAACTCGCCCTATGTCCTTGATCGTTTGCAACCCAATTCGCAACGGCCAGGGGGACATCCTGGTGCCTTTTGGCTCACGGGTGGATGGCCGCTTTGAGCCGGCGCCGGGCGGCACGCGCTTTGTGGCGGAAAGCATCATCGTCAACAACCAACTGTTCCCCTTGGCCGCTCAATCGGATGTAATCCGCGATGTCAAGGATCCCCGCTACACCACCACAGGCAAGATCATCCAAGATGCGGCCATCGGTGCGGCAGCAGGCGCCGTTCTCGGCTTGGTAACCGGCGATAATGCCATTGCCACAGAAGAAGTGCTGGGGGCAGGGGTGGCCGGAGCGGTGATCGGCAACGTGACAGCGCCGCAGGTGGTGGTGTTGGATCCCAACCAGGTGATCGAGCTGCGCCTCACCCAGGATCTGGCGCTAGTTCCTCAATCCCGCTAGCGGCGCGGGGGTGTCCGTTGCAACGAGACGCAGGCGATACAACTTCTCACTGTCTTTCCATCGGTGAAGCTGGGCGTTGTCTCGATCCCCAACTCCCCTCTCCCTCCGGGAGAGGGGCTGCTAGGGCGCTATCTTCTCAGCCAATCCAACAGAGTCGTTCCCCCCAGCCACAGGCCCACCAAAATGGAAGTGGTCAGTAGCCCCCCTGCCACACAGATCAGGGATCCCAGGCTGCAGAGGAGCCCATCTTCTTCCAGGAGACCGAAGGCGGTGACGAAGATCCCCATCGCCGGCAGGGTGTTGGTGCCGGGCACGGGAATGATCATGGAAATGCCCATCAAACCAATCCAAGTGCCCAGCCAGACCTGGCCCAGGCGGCTGGTGCAGACTCGTTGCCAACGGGGGCAGGCAACTTTTTCAATGCGCTGCAACCATGGGATCCCGGCCTGCACCCACTTTTGCAATTGCTTCCGTTCAATGGATGTCTGCAGCACCCATGGCGGCAACCAGGGAGTGGTTCGCCCTGCCAGCATTTGCAGGGCCAGCAGTAGGATGACCACGCCAAAGGGAGTGGAATAGCCAGGGGCCGGCAGAGGTAAAGCCGAGGGAAAAGACAGCACTGCCAAAAACAAGCCAAAGCTGCGCTCGCCCGCCAGTTTGAGAATCTCTTCAATGCAGATCGCCACGGGTGGGGATCCCTCAGGCTGCTCTGGGTTGGCGGGAAGGCAGGCAAATCGGGCTAGCTCTTGGGATAGACGAGCCATAGGGGAGTCTGCAAACGGTTTGGGAGCCAACGATAGCCTACTGCAAATTCAAGGTTTGTTGGATATCTTGAGCGAAGGGGTGGTTTTGGAGAGGTAAGATGAGTGGCGAAGCACTGGGCAAGAGGTTGGGCAGCGGTGGCCTTGGAGAAGGTCTAAAGAAGCGCGCCCCGCTCAGCAAAGAAATGGGTAGGTTGGGGGGATCCCTACTGCTGGGATCCCTGTTGGTGGCAGGGCACGGTGTGGCCCTGGCTGAAGCGCAGTTGGAGGTGGGTACCTCCACCACCTTGCCCCCCCAGTCGGCTCCGCCGGTGTTGCCACCCCCACCGGTGGGAGTGCGACAAATTAGAGAGGATACCGATCCTGAGCAAACCGCCGATATGCCCCTTTCCTTGATGGCCGAGCAGGTGCTGGAGGCGGTGTGCGAAGCGCAAATCGATGCCCAACGCGCCCTGGCCCTCATGCCCGATCTGAGCGAATCCCACATCCGCGCCGCCTGTCCCAAGCGGCTGATCCCCAAAAGCTGAAGGAAAACAAAGGCGGCCCCAGACCTTGG
>NZ_JANSIY010000095.1:0-7817 GCF_047462295.1 Synechococcus sp. H60.3
GTAAGGCTAATAGTTGAGTTTGAGCCAGAAGATCCAGGATCAGCAAGCGATGGATCTTCTCTGGATGACCTTCGAAAGGATGCCGATTAGCCAGGTCTGTTAGCACTAGGAAACAAGACATGCTTGACTCGATACTTCTCAAAGCAGATGATAAAGAAACTGCCGTTGCGATTGGCGACCAAACCTATATTCCTAGTGTTTTGCACAGTGCAATTATTGATTACCTTCTTGCAGATATTGCACGAACAAATAGCCACCTTCGCTCAAAAAAGATTCACGTAGAAATTAGAGCTTTAGTAGAGGGAGTAAAATCCCGAATCTTACAGCCTAGAAAGGATTGGGCTGAGGGAAAGGTATCCCTTAAAGTTTGTCTCGAGTTTATTCCCGATAGCCCATCTCGAGACTCCGAACTAGATAGTTTTCGCAATACAGGTGAGTAATGGATGAAAGAGAAAAAACCTGGTGAGAGGATCCCGATCCCAGCATCTGTGCGGGAGTATGTCTTCCAAAGGGATGGCTTCCGCTGCCGCAGTTGTGGCAAATCGCCCCCAGAGGTGCAGCTTCAGGTTGATCACATCGTCCCCCTTGCCCAGGGCGGCAGCAACGACATCAGCAACTTGCAAACCCTGTGCAAAGTCTGTAATCAGCGCAAAAAGGACAGGTGGGATCCCCGCTTTCGCCGCCATTTCGATCTCTAGGGAGCTGAGATCTACCTCAAACAACAGGCGGAAAGCTCAAAAAGGGCGGGCGGGTGAGGATCCCTGCTACAGAACCGACTTCCACCTCCCACCCTTCAGCCGGCTCGAACTTGGTGCGCACATAGCCCAAGCCCCAGTAGCCTTGGGAGGTGGAACCAGCGCTGGTCAACACACCAATCTTTTCTCCTTGCCGCACGATGTCGGCACCGGGCTGAGCCTCGCCCTGGAGGCGGATCCCCCATAAGGTTTGGCGGATGCGCCGGTAGGTTACCTGCTTGGCCAAGACTTCCTGGCCAATGTAACACCCTTTGGAGAGGGAAATGGCGTGCCACAGGCCGGCTTCCAGAGGGTTGTAGTCGGGGGTTAGCTCGCGGTCGGCGGCAGGGCGACCGGCCTCCAGGCGCAGGGCTTCCCAAAGTTCAGGTGAGGCCAGCTCCGCTCCAGCTTGCAGCAGGCAGTCGGCAAGGGCAGCTTTGTGCTCTAGGTTGCCCCAGAGGGTAAATCCCGGCTGGGCAAGGCCGCTGCCACAGGCCAAATGGACAGGGATCCCCTGAATCGCCACCTGGCGGTGTTCGTATAGTCTTGTCGGGATCTCTTCTGCAGCCACCACCTTCTCCAGAAGAGCCTGGCTCTGGGGGCCAATTAGCCCAAAGGCAAAGGTCTGGTCAGTCGCATCGGCTAGCTGGGCCCCCCGCACAAAGGGCAACATACGCCCCAGGCTCTGCATCAGCAGGCTGCGCCGCTGCGGCGAAGTCCAGATCCAGGAAGCCTCTTCTTCCACATACACCGTGGCCAGATCGAGGATCCCTGCTGCGGGGCTAACGAAAACCGTATCCGCCCCCTGGCCGGGAGCAAGGGCCTTAAGATTCTGGGTACTCTGGCTGTGCAAATAGTCCAAGCCGGGGGATCCCTGCAGGCGCAGGCGACCCCATTCAGAGCGATCCAAAAGCAGGGATCCCCTCTGTGCGGCGGCTTGCTCTTGCGTGGTCAAGGTGGTGTGAACAGCAGAAATAACAGACATCGCTCACCCCAGGGGTGCTCTTTGGTTTTCTTCCCTACCCTAGAATAGGCTAGTTTACCCTAGCGTCTGTGGCAGATCCTTGGTGTACTGACTGTGATCGAGGTTGAGGTTCACCAACAGTTGCGACAGCTTTTGCGGCAGTCTCCCGAAGCCGTGTGGCCCCATCAGTTGACGATGGCCCGCATGGTGGCCCGGGGATTGCGGTTGGGTCGCAGCACCTTGATCCAAGTGCCTGCTGGGGGCCAGCACCGCCTCAGCTATCTGCTGCCAGCCTTGATGTGGCCGCATGCCACGTTGCTCTGTGCCACGGTGCCCGTGCAGGCGCAAATCTTGGGAGAAGAGATCCCTTGGCTCCGGCAGACCCTGCAGTTGCACAAGCCCGTCCTGCAAAAAGACCGTTGGCCAGATCCCGATTTTCAGGGGCTGCTGTTGGTAGATCCCCTGGATTGGCTGCGGGCTCGCCTAAGGGGAGCCGAGGTACCGACCGGGATCCCTCTGATCCTAGACGGAGCCGAAGACCTGGAAGATTGGGCCTACCAGGCGCTGACGGTCACCCTGGAAGCCAGTCACTGGCAGCAGCTCCGGCAGATCTTCCCTGCCGAGGCGGAGCGGCTTTCCCAGGCCCAGGTGAATTTGGCCCTGCAGCTTTTGCGGCGACCGCTTTCCCGCTGCCTGCTCCAGGCGGATGAACAGGTTCACCTGGAGGCAGCGCTGTCTCTGGTGGTAGGCTACGCCGGCTGGCTGCCAGATCCTTGGGATCAAATCCGCTGCAGGCTTAGCGCCGAGGGGGATCCCACCTCCCGCTGGGTTTGGTGGGCAGAAACTGACCGCGAGACTGGTCGCCTCACCCTTCACCACAGCCCGGCAGCTCTACACGAGTGGCTGGCACCCATCTGGGCCACTCAGCCGGTGGTGATCATCGGCGAGGCCCTGGATCTGGATCGGCAGGCGGAGGCCTATCGTTGGCGCCTGGGCTTGCCAGATCTGACACCCTTGCGCTTCAGCTCAGGCGAGGATTGGATCCGTTCCGGCGGGGAGCCTTTGCCGAGCCTTTCCCTCTACTTGCCGCGGCTGCCCTTGCCCAACAGCCCCCTCTTTCGGGAGCACCTGTTGCAGGAGCTAAGGAGCCTGATCCCGCAGGTGCAGGGCTTTGTGGTGGTGCTGGTGTCGGATCAACCTCTGCAGGTACAGGTGGGGGCTGCTTTGGCTGCCGAATTTGGCTCGCGGGTACGGGTAAACAGCCTATTTCCCGGAGAAAAGGGCATTTTGGTCTGCGACTGGCCCTACTGGTTGCAGCACAAGGCCAGCCTACCCTGTCCAGAGCTGCTGGCGATTGCCACTCTGCCTTTTCCCTCGATGGAGGATCCAAGAGTGGCCGGACGGGTGCAGTATCTGCAGCGCACCCAGCAGGACTGGTTCCGCCAATACCTCTTGCCAGTGGCGGCCAGCCAATTGCAGCGGGCTGTCGCCCCTCTGCGACAAGGCGCAGAAGCAGATGAAGCCTCCGGCTTGCCCACCCGCTGGGTGGCGATTTTGGATAGCCGCATCGTTGCCCGCAGCTATGGCGTTGCCCTCCTCAATGCCTTGGGGCCAACCCTGCGCATCCAGCAGCGCAGCCAATTGTTCGTTTAGGGATCCCTGGGCTTCTTGGCCTTGCCTTCAGCCCCTCTTCCTCAGGGAGAGGGGAGAGAGATAGGCAGATTTGTATCCTAGGAAGCCAAAGCCAACGGGGATCCGGGCTATTCTGAGTTCAGTCTGCTCTCAGCTTCCTCCTCAGAAATCATGACCAGTCCTGCTCTCAGCCCCGATACAGAACGGCGCGCCCAAGCGGTTTGGAAGCCGTTGCGCCAGGCCATTGTGGAAAGCTCGGGCTTCCGAGGATGGCTCCAAGGACGGGAACTGCCCAGCCAGGAGTCTGAGCTGGATCGTTTGGTACATTGCTACCTCGAGCAAACCCTCTCTCACCTGGCCTACTAGGATCCCCATAACCCCAGCCAAAGGGGCAGGGTAAACAAAGCTGCCAAGTAGCCTACGGCCAGGGCCGTTACAGTAAGCTCCCGATCCAAGTCGTATTCTTCCGTGAGCACCAGGGTGGCAATAGCAGGGGGCATGCCAGCCTGCAAAGTTAGCACCAGCTTGGCCAAGGGGGGATAGGGAGTCAAGGTTAACCCCAGGCCAACCAAGAGAGGGACAATCACAATTTTGATGAGGAGAGCCACGGCGGCAGGGCGAAAGGATCCCCAGCGTTTTACTTGGGCCAGTCGGATCCCGAGGAGCAGCAGGCTGAGGGGAATCGTGCTCCAGGCGAAGGCAACCAATCCTTGAGAGAGCCACCCCGGCAGGGGTTGGCGAGCTAGAGCTAGGCCGACAAAGAAGGCCCACAGGGTGGGGCTGCTCAGCAGTCGAGTCGCTGCCTGCCAGGGAGGAGGGTGGGAGGGGCTGTGGTGGCTGGCCACCCAAACCCCCAGCCCGTAGGCCGTAAAGAGCGTGCCCAACAGGTCGTAAAACAGGGCCCAGCCAAAGTAGGCGCTCCCGGCCACCGCCAAGCAGATGGGGTAACCCAAATAACCCGTATTTCCCAGGGTGGCTGTCAGATAGAAGCTGCCGCGCCGCCCCCTGCTCCAAAGCCAGGGATCCCCATCTTTGTTCCCCTGCCAGGCGTGGTGTTGCCATCTTAGCCAGGCGTTGGCCAGGGCAAATCCTAGCCCGGTTGCCAGCCAGCAGACCAACGGGGCCACCCAGATCTGGCCGGAGAGATCTACCCCCCGCATAAATCCAATTGTGCCCAGGGGCACCCCTACCCAAAACATGAAGCGGCCCAGCGCATGGGGAGACAGCCAGCGGCTCCAAGTAGGGGGCAGCCTCCTTTGCAGGAGAAACCCCAGCACTGTCCAGCCCAAGAGGGGGAGATAAACCTGGAAAAGTGTGGTGAGCACGCCCAAGTGGCCCTAGGAGGGAGAGGAAGCGGATCCCAGCCTTGTCCTGGCAATCCATCAGGCAGGGATCTGCTGCTGTTCACGCAGGGCAAAGATGCGCAGAATCACCTCTTCTACCACCCGGTCTGGGGTAGAGGCACCGGAGGTGATGCCGATCTGCACCGGCCCATCGGGCAACCAACCCTCGGTAACAATTGGGTCTTGGTGGAGGGGCTTGTGGCGGATGCAGTTGGGGGGCTGGATGCAGTCGGGGCCATCGATGTGGAAAGAGGGCAGCCCCTTGGCCAGGGCAATTTCCTGCAGGTGAGTGGTATTGGAGGAATTGAACCCGCCGATTACCACCACCACGTCCAAGGGCCGCTCCAGCAGCTCAAACATGGCATCCTGCCGTTCTTGGGTGGCGTTGCAGATGGTGTTGAAGCTCATGAAGTGGTTATCCAGCTCCTGGGGGCCATATTTGCGCAGCATCGTGGTCTCAAACAGCTTGGCAATGGCGCGCGTTTCCCCCTCCAGCATCGTGGTTTGGTTGGCAATGCCAATCCGCTCCAGATCCCGATCCGGATCGAAGCCGGGAGACGTGGCCTTGCCGAAGCGCCGCCGAAATTCTGCCGCATCTCCGCCTTCCAAAATGTAGCGGGCGACCCATTGCGCTTCTTCCAGGTTCAGCACCACCAGATATTTCTCGGCAAAAGAGCTGGTGGCTACGGTTTCTTCGTGGTTGTACTTGCCGTGGATGACAGAGGTGAATTGGGCGGCGCGGTGCTTATCCACCTGGTTCCAGACGCGGGACACCCAGGGGCAGGTGGTATCGACGATCTCGTTGCCCTGCGACCGGAAAAACTCCATCTCCGATACGCTGGCCCCAAAGG
This sequence comes from Synechococcus sp. H60.3, assembly GCF_047462295.1. Classification (NCBI taxonomy): domain Bacteria; kingdom Bacillati; phylum Cyanobacteriota; class Cyanophyceae; order Synechococcales; family Synechococcaceae; genus Synechococcus; species Synechococcus sp. H60.3. The sequence continues at coordinate 5,525 of NZ_JANSIY010000095.1, forward strand.
CAGGCCAGATCACCACGTCCTCGGGCCGGATCTGGGAGAAGTCCTTCTTGCCATCCGGGCCTTTCTCCACAAAGCGGATCCCCATCTCCTGTAGGTGGCGGTTGACCAGAGGGTTGTGGATGATCTCGTTGGTGATCCAGATCTGCCGATCCGGAAAGCGGCGCCGCGCTTCGTAGGCATATTCCACCGCCCGCTCCACACCCCAGCAGAAGCCAAACGCCTTGGCCAGATGGATGGTGATATCCCCCTGCCGATAGCAGTAGGACTGGGCGCGGATCTGCTCCACCAGCGAGCTTTTGTAGGTGGTTTGCAGCTCCCGTTGGGCTTGATCCTTGTGCTCTTCAAACCCTTTGGCAAAGTAGGTGCTGGAGCTGCGCAGAGCCTTGCGCAGGGCACGCGGATCCTGGGGGGAGCTAGCCGGAGAAGAGGGTTGGGAATGAGGCATGGTTGTCACTTGGTCTGTGCACCGCTAACAGCAAAGGGATCCTCTCTCAGCTTACGCCCTGTCTTGAGTGCGTAGGTCACCCCGGCGGCAGGACAGCCCCCAAAAATCCGAAGGGATCCCAGACTCGATCCACAAGAGCCAGGGCAGCTACCGAGAGATTGCGCTCTCAGGAGGCGGCTGATCTTGCCTTTCCAGTTGCTGCAGCCGTTCCTGGAGCTGACGGGCAGTCAGGGAGAAGCTGCGCCCCGGCCAAAGCAAAGAGCCTAGCCCCGCCGTCAACAAACCCAGGCCGATGGCCGCGGCGATGAGAAACCCCAAGGGGAGCTCCACCGAGCGCCACATTAGAAAATAGACGGTCAGAGGGGTGGGGTTTTGTCCGGCCAGGACTGCCACTCCCAAAGCCAACAGCAGTGTCAAGGCCAAGTGGAACAGCAGCAGCATGAGGGATCCCGTCGCAACAGTTCTATTCTGCCTTGCTGGCCGACGGCGCAGGCCAGGGCTGCACTGTGCCATCGGGCAGGATGGCGCCGCTTAGGTCGGCACCAATCAGCACCGCTCCGCCTATTTTTGCCGCGCTCAGATCGGATCCCTGCAGTTGGGCACGGGTTAGCTTGGCTTCCCACAGGTAGGCCCCGTGCAAGTTGGCTTCCCGCAAATCGGCAAAGCTGAGATCGGCGCCAATGAGGTTGGCTTCCCAAAGGTTGGCACCGCGCAGGTTGGCCCCCATCAGGTTGGCGGAGCTGAGATCGGCTCCACGCAGATCCGCCTCCTGCAAGTTAACCCCGCTCAGCTTACCAAAGGAGAGGTTGGCCCCTCTCAGATTCACCCCCTGCAGGGTGGCACGCACCAAGTCCACACCCACCAGGTTGGATTCTTGAAAGTTGCGCTCGCCGGCGGCATAGTTTGCCAGCAGCTCATCTGCAGTGGTCACTCGGGGCATAGCCGGGTACCCCCAATCGCCGAGTTTATCCAGCAACCCTTAATTGCCAAATGAGGTGCTGATGACTCAATGCTAGATGTTGGCCATTATACCGTCTATCTACAGCCGCTCCCGGTTCACGGCGGGCAAGAAGGGATCCCCGCCGCTGTCTCATCTGCCCTCTGGGGAGAGGGCGGGGTTGCTTCTGCTACCTTTTGGATGTGCAGCTCCAAGTAGCCGGTGGCCGGATCCGGCTGACGGGAGAAGCGGTACTCCGGGCTGTCGGCAAGGACAATCTCGGCGGTGGTGTAGATGAGGCAGCCAGGGCGCAGGTGCCCTCCCCAAGTTCGGCCTTGGGCATCGGCAACAGCCAGATGGAGATGGACGCCGTCCGGGCACAGGGATCCGCTCAAGGCCAGGATCTCCAGGCGCTCGGCCAACAAGTAATCCTCCGTTTGGTCGGCTAGACGCAGGGTGGCTTGGCTGAGGCTGCCGACAGCACTGAGGACAAAGGCTGCCTGCAAAGGTTGTTGGCGGGCAAAGCGCTCCAGCTCCTGCTTGAGGTCTTGGCCGGGCAGCAGGCGTAGGGGGTAGATCTTGAGGGATCCCGTGGGTAGAGGCTGTTGGCGGCCAGCAGCAGCAGCGCTCCCCGGTCGCCAGCCGGGCTTGACCACCGGGTAGGCACGGGCAATCACCAGGCAGTCGTCGGGTACAGGGTAGCGGGCAGGGATGGTGGAGCCGGCGGCAATGGTGACATCGGATCCCACCTTGAGGGGGGCCACCAGCACCGAGTTGGCGCCGGTCTTGCTGCGATCGCCGATTTCTGTGAAGTGCTTCTGCTGGCCGTCGTAGTTGGCGATGATCGTGCCGGCGCCGATGTTGACCTGGGATCCCAGCTTGGCGTCACCTAGGTAGGCCAGGTGGGCGGC
>NZ_JANSIY010000095.1:7917-9715 GCF_047462295.1 Synechococcus sp. H60.3
GTGTGGGAGCCAATCTGAGTGTTTTTAACTTCCACAAAGTTGCCAATGCGGCAGCCGTCGCCAATGCAGCTATTGGGGCGGATATGGGCATAGGGCCCTATCCAGACATGGTTGCCGATCTGGCTGTGGCTGACCACCGAGTAGAGGATGTGGCAATCGGAGCCGATGGTGCTGGAGTCAATCCAACTGCCCGGCCCCAGGCGGGTGCGCGGCCCGATGCGGCACCTCCCGCGCAGGTGGGTTTGGGCTTCGATCACCACATCGGGGGCCAATTCCACCGTCTCTTCCAGGCTGACGCTGTCGGGATCCACAAAGGTGACCCCGGCTTCCATCCAAGCTTCCTTAAGGCGATCCTGCAAAATCTGGTGGGCCTGGGCCAGTTGGCGGCGGTCGTTGATGCCAACGATTTCCTGAGGATCCTCAGCGTCTAGGGCAATGGCTTTCTCCAGTAGTTTAACCGCGTCGGTGAGATAGTACTCCTGCTGGGCGTTGTTCCGCTCCAAACTCGGCAGCACCCGGGCCAGGGCCGGCCAATGGAAACAGTAGACGCCGCTGTTGATGCGGCGATTTTGCCGTTGGGCCGGGGTGCAGTCCCGCTCTTCCACCAGCTCCAGGATCCGCTGCTGGGCATCGCAAAACACCCGCCCATAGCCATAGGGATCCGCCACCTGGGCCGAGAGCAAGGTCACATCCGGCTGGACTTGGCGGTGGCGTTCCACCAGCGCCTGCAGGGTTTCCACCCGCAACAGAGGCACATCCCCGTTGACCACCAGCAGATCCCCTTGAAAGTTGCCAAGGACAGGCAGAAGCTGCTGCACCGCGTGTCCGGTGCCCAGTTGCTGGGCCTGCTCCACAAATTCAACCGGGTACCCCTGTAGGGTTTGGCGCACCTGCTCCTGCCCGTAACCCACAATCACCAGACAGCGCTGCGGCTCTAAGGCCAGCACCGTGCGCAGCAGCCGCTCGATCAAAGACAGGGATCCCAGCTTGTGCAGCACCTTGGGCAATTGCGACCGCATACGGGTGCCCTTGCCCGCTGCCAAGATTGCTACGGCCAGCTCCCGCTCTGCCATCTTTGCCCTCCGATCTGCCCCCATCAAGTATACGCGGCAGGCGCTGGTGTTCCCTCCCCCTCTGCCAAGCCCTGGGAAACTGCGCTAGCCTGGTGGCACGTGTAGGTGGGGCAGGGTATGGCCGAGAGTGAGGGCTCCGATACCCCTCTTCAAAAACGTCAGCGCTTGGTCCGCGAGGCAGCCGGCTGGCTGGCAGTGCTGGGGGTGCTGATCCCGGGACTGCAGCGCTTCTACATGGGCCACAAGCGCTGGGGCTGGGTGTACTTGCTGGTGGGGCTGATGGTGTTGGTTCCCTCTATTCCCCTGCAGATCCTCAGCTATGGGCTACGAGCGCTCTGCCTGCTGGAAGGGCTGTGGTTGCTTACCATGACCAATGAGGACTTCGATTTTCGCTTCAATCGGGATCTCATCGAGCTGGACTGGAGCAGCGCGAAAGGTCGGGAAGTCCGGGATCCCGAGCAGCAGTTGGAGCTCCAGTTGAAGCAGGGCTTGATTACCCGCGACGAATACGAGGAGCGCCGCCGCCACCTTCGCGAGATCTCTTGAGTGGGACTGCGATTGCTCCAAGATATTTCCGACCTACAGCCTGTTAATTTAAAATGGGGTACAGGTTTTAAGAGGGAGGAAGAGAGGCCAACCCATTCTTTGGATCTACGGCAAAGAGTTGTAGCAGCTTATCAGGCAGGTCAGACCTCTATCCGTCAGGTAGCCGAACGGTTCATGGT
>NZ_JANSIY010000096.1:0-9660 GCF_047462295.1 Synechococcus sp. H60.3
CAATGACCGTGAGGTCACCAATGTTTCCAATTTCTAGGGATCCCCCCGAAGGGGGAACCTAATAAAGCGAGGCTTGCCGGGGGGGCGGCAGCCAAGCGGGTTTCCAATTTCTAGGGATCCCCCCGAAGGGGGAACCCAGCTCGATCTGGCGACTGAGGAAGAGATTAAAACTACGTTTCCAATTTCTAGGGATCCCCCCGAAGGGGGAACTGTGGAGCACAGGCTGGAACGCTGAGGAAATAAAACACTGTTTCCAATTTCTAGGGATCCCCCCGAAGGGGGAACCTACAGTCGCCGCAGTCACTACCGGTAACACCCGACGCGTTTCCAATTTCTAGGGATCCCCCCGAAGGGGGAACTGTCGGTTCGTCACCCTTACGCCTGCACAGTACGAGCAGGCGTTTCCAATTTCTAGGGATCCCCCCGAAGGGGGAACCTTCCAAAGTTGCATTGATTATCAACGGTGATCCTTATCCGTTTCCAATTTCTAGGGCTCCCCCCGAAGGGGGAACTGTTGGTTTTGTTCCCGTTTCCAAAATCTCGGATCTGGTTTCCAATTTCTAGGGATCCCCCCGAAGGGGGAACCAGTGGGGAGTATGCTGTGGGGCTGGACAGCCCTGCAGTTTCCAATTTCTAGGGATCCCCCCGAAGGGGAACCGACCTCAGCCGCACCCGCGTCAAAGACGGCTACGTCCAAGTTTCCAATTTCTAGGGATCCCCCCGAAGGGGAACCCCGCCTGGTTTGGAGTCTAGGCTGGAGACCTGGTGGTGGTTTCCAATTTCTAGGGATCCCCCCGAAGGGGAACCTCTACCCTTATTAAACCCAAGCGGGGCAAGGAATGCAAGACCCATTTGCGAGGGGGTCGGTCGAAGAGGGCAAAAAAGGGCCTGGAAGAGGGGGGCAAGAGGCCTGAAAGCCTTGTGGGGCAAGGCATCGAGCGGGTCAACGAAAGAATCGGCCTTTGCGGGATTTGGCGAGGCGCTCGCAGAGCCGCTGATACCGTTTTTGTGTGCTTTTGACAACATGAGCCTCAGGGGGCTGAAGCGCCTATAGTGGGGGAAGATCTCCAGCTTCCCTCGTTGTCGATGTCGGATCTCACCCCCACGGGTAAGCTTCTGGCCGGGATCCAGGCCCAGCAGGCTGGCGACTTGCAAACCGCAGAAGCCATCTACTTAGAAATTCTGGCGGAGTTTCCGGATCAAGCCGACGCCCTCCATCTGCTGGGGACGGTGGCCCAGGCCAAGGGAGAGGGGGAATGGGCGGCTGCTTTGATTGCCGAGGCCATTGCGCTCGATCCCCGCGTAGCCCTCTATCATCACAACCTGGGCGTTGTCTATGAATCTTTGGGGCAACTGGAAAAGGCGCTATCTTGCTATTGGCAGAGCCTGAGCCTCAATCCCAAGGCTTACCTTTCTGCTTTGCAAGCCGGCAAGATTCTTGTTAACCTACGCCGCCATCAAGAAGCGATCCCTTTGCTTAGCTCCTTGTTAGAAAATCCAGATCCGGCAGCAGGGATCCCTTGGGCTGAGGTGCATTTTTATCTGGGAATGGCCCATCGTGAGCAAGGGGAACACAGCGCAGCTCTGGCTCACCTGGAAAAGGCGTGGACTTTGGATCCCAATTTGGTGGTAGCTCGCTGGCTTTACCATCTCTATTTGCCCGCCCTCTATCAGGATGAGGAAGAGCTGCATAGATTTCGCTCTCGCTTTGTAGAACACCTGGATCGCCTCATTGAGGAGACGCCCTTGGACACCCAAGAGCAGCGGCGGCTTGCCTTTTTAGGGTCAAGCTGGGGAACACCCCACCATCTGCAGTACCAGGGCTGCGACGACCTGGAGCTGCAGAAAAAATACGCTCAGTTTGTGCAGCGCATCGTGAAATCTTGCTACCCCAATTGGCACTCTCTTCCCCGGCAACCAGGGGATCCCATTCGCGTTGGCTTTGTCTCGGCCTCGATGCGCGCCTGCTCCTACAGCCGTCTTTCTTTAGGGTGGGTGAAGTACTTAAAGGCGAGCTCCCAGTGGCCTTTTCTGGTGTTTGCCTACCATTTGGATCCTAGAACCGACTTCATGACAGAGCAATATCGTCAGTATGCCGATGTATTTCGCCACATTCCCACTGGCTTTGAAGATGCTGCCCGCCAAATTTTGCAGGATCAGCTCGATGTTTTGGTGTATCTGGAAATTGGCCTTTCTCCCCTGATTTTGCAACTGGCATCTCTGCGGCTAGCCCCAGTGCAATGCTCCACCTGGGCCCATCCTGTAACTTCTGGACTTTCAACCATTGACTACTTTCTCTCCAGCGACCTGATGGAGCCCGAAGATGGGCAGGCTCACTACAGCGAAACCCTAGTTCGGCTGCCCCGCCTGGGTACTTGTTTTGAAAAGCCGATTTTGCCTCGCCAGAGGCGTTACCGCCAGGACTTTGGCCTGCGCCAAGATGCTGTTGTTTATCTCACCTGTCAGTATCTGGGCAAGTACCTGCCGCAATACGACTACCTTTTTCCAGCTATTGCTCAGCAGGTGCCTAGTGCCCAATTTGTCTTCTTGGCCTTGCCCAATGCTGCCATTGCCCAACACTTTTGGCAGCGTCTTTCCCGAACTTTCTCCGCCTATGGCCTTTCTGCGGAAGACCACTGCTTGATCTTGCCCCAACTGGATCATCAAGACTACTTGGATCTCAACCGCTGCGCCGATATTATGCTGGATTCCTACGGCTGGTCGGGCGGGATCACCACCCTGGAAGCCGTTGCTGCCGGCTTGCCTGTAGTGACCTGCCCTGGCCGGTTCCTGCGGGGCCGCCACACCTATGCCATCCTCAAAAGGATGGGCCTTGATCTCTTAATTGCCCAAGACCTCCAGCGCTACGAAGAGTTGGCCGTCCAACTGGGAACGGATCCCCAATTTCGGCAGCAAATCTCCCAGCAGATCCAACAGCGGCGCGACCTGCTCTTTGAGGATCGAGACTGTGTGGCAGCCCTGGCCCATTTCTTGCACCAGGCTGTCTCCCAGAAGCTGGCATGTCATACTCTCCCTATAGAAGCCTCCTAGCTCCCCACAGCAAGCAGTTTGGTAGAGTGGTACAGCTCCTCCAGGGATCGTGGCGGAATGGTAGACGCTACGGACTTAAAATCCGTTGTTCTTCAAGAACGTGAGGGTTCGAGTCCCTCCGATCCCATAGATTCACCGCAGCCCTGTCTGCTCGAGCAGGTTCAGCAAGTCCGGGATCGGCACCCAGGCATCCTCCCGATCCAACTCTGGGCTAGCCAGTAGAGCCACCAGGGCTGGGTCGCAGGTTGGAGCCAGCAGGGGGAAGTAGTCTAGTCCCACCACCTGGGCAAGGCTCCAGAAGTAGGGGAGCACGGCATTGCGGGGGAAGATCTCGACTGCAATAGTGCCAGGTTGACAAAAGGCAAGGTTGGTCAGGCCCGCTCCGTGGATGCCAATGACTGCTTCTGCTGTTTGCATCAAGGCTATTTGCTCGGCTAGAGAAAGGGCTTCCAGTTGCACGGGCACAAATCCCCAGGGGCGCAAAGCCTCGAGAACCTCTGCCTCGTTGATGACCCGCCGCCAGCGGGCAGCCCGACGACTAATGTAGATCCGCCGCGGTAGCCCCGCCGCCTGCTCTCGCGGAGCCAGTTGCTGCAGCACTTTCCAGCCCCTGGGGGTTAGACACCCCACCGGCCCCGCCAGCGAGGGCACAATCAGGTTCTGCGCTTGCAGATGGGATCCCCCCGCCTGCTCAAAGCTAAGGAGGCGCTCTGGTGGGATCCCCAAGGCAGCTAAGCTTTGCACCTGAAAGGGCTTGCCCTGGTAGCCGTGAACCAAGAGGGGGATGTCCTTTTCGAGGACGCCGGAGCGGCGTAGGAGATCGAGGGCGGGCAGGATGTCCACCATCCAATGGAAGTAGTTGACTGCCCCCAGGGGCAAGAGGGCGACAGAGCCCTCCAGCAAAATTGGCGGCCCCAGGTGGGGTAGGTCCAAGACGGGGTGGTGCTCCAGGTGCTCTGGCTTCCAGTCCCAGTCGAGAAACTCCGGCGGCGGCAAGCTGGGGGAGACATCGGCCAGCAACTCACCCCTACGGGTAAGCACGGCGCTGGCAAAGCTGGCGTAGAGGTGGCGGGGATAGTGGCCCACGTGCACGGATCCCTGCGGAATCTGGGCGACAAAGGTCTCGGCCAAGGGGATCCGCTGCGAGCGCAGCTTTTGCCCAATGGCAGGCTCAGCCGTAGGAGGAGCCTGGAGACAGAGAACCCCTTCTGGATCCAGCACCTGGTAGCTGCCCTCGCCGGTGGCCTGGTGCCACTGCCGGGTGGTGAGGTAACCCTGGCTGGGCACTGGCAGGGGGTTGCCAGAACCGGACGGTGGGCTCTGGCAGGCTGGGGAAGGAAGGGTTGCCTGCGCAGGGAGCCAGCGCTGCTGCCAGGCGCGGTACCGCTCCTGCCAAAGGCTGCCCGGGGATCCCTGCAGGGCCTGCTCCAGCTCCAGCCGCAGCCGACTGTCTCTGCCGCTGCCCTCACACCAGGCCTGTAGCCACTCCCGCTCGGCAGCCAGCGCCTGCCGGAACTTCTCCCAAGCCCCCTGCGGGTCATTCCGCCGCACCTGAGCCTCTACCCAGTAGCTGTAGAGCTCTGCTGTCTGGGTGCCCCGCGCCGCTGCCTCCTGAAAGCAGGCCACCGCCTGCTCCAGCTCCCCCAGATCCAGCCAAGCCAGGCCCATCTGCACCCAGGGATCCCCCCACTCTGGCCTTAGCCTCGCTGCCTCCTGGAGAGGGGAGAGAGCCTCCCGCAACCGGCCCAGCTTGAGCAGGGCCAGGCCCCAGCGCCAAAAGCTCTCCGTGGCCGTTGGATCCCAGCGGCAGGCCTCTTCAAACCACTCTGCTGCTTCTAGCCACAGTCGGCTGCGCTCCTGGACTAGGCCAAGGCGATGGGCCGCCAACGCCGCCTCTGGGGCAGCACCACTTTCTAGCAACTGCCGATACAAAGCCGCCGCCTGCGGCCACTGCCCCCTTCCCCACAGCCCCTCAGCCAGCTCCTGCAGTCCCCTTGCCCAGCAGCGGGTAGCCTCAGCTTCGGCCACCCCTTCGGCCCCTAGGAGCGCCAGACCCTCCTGCCAAGTGAGCTGGGCTTCTAGCTCCTGCCCCAGGAGCAGGTAGGCAGATCCCAGCCACCAATACAGCAGGGGCTCTTGGGATCCCTGCTCAAGCTGCCGCTGTAAACCTTCAGCAACAGAGCTGTAGCATCCCTGTTCCCAGTCCACCAGCAGGGAGTTGGGAAGGTGCGGAGGAGGGTTGGAGGCCATGGTTTTCGACGAGAAGGCAAATGAGAACGAGTGTTACAAACTGCAACAACCTCCCCCCTCTGGGCGCATCCCCCTAGTATTCTAGGCTTGGCTTCCCCCTCAGGGATCCGGCGTCCATTCCTCCCCAGCTCCGAGAGGAACGTGGGACCGGTCTAGTTGAGTCCATGGGTCAGCCTCTGTCCTATGGCATCGTCCCTGGCCCTTATTGGCAGTTTTTCAATAAAACGGAGTTTAAGAGACCGATGGGTATCAACGCATCCGGTGGCGCAGTCGTCTCCAGCCCCCGTCTTTACCAAACTGTGCCCCTCTCGACCATCTCCCAGGCGGAACAACAGGATCGCTATCTGGCCCGCACCGAGCTGGATCGCCTGGAGGACTTTTTCTCCAGCGGCCTGAAACGGCTGGACATTGCCCAAGTGATCGCGGCCAACTCCGAAATCATCGTCAGCCGAGCGGCCAACCGCATCTTCACGGGGGGCTCGCCCATGGCCTATCTGGAGCGGCCAGAAGCCACCCAGGACGAGAAGGAAGCCTTTAAGCTAGGCACCGCCTTCTACGTGGAATCCACCGGTGGCTTCCTGGAGGCTATCCGCAACCTCTTTAGCGCCAGCGGCGTGGAGATCCCACCCAACTTCCGTCCCATTAACATCCCCCGCTACGGCGCCGCCAACATGCGCAAGTCGCTGCGGGATCTGAGCTGGTTCCTGCGCTACGTCACCTATGCCCTGGTGGCTGGGGATCCCAGTATCATCGTCGTCAACACCCGTGGCCTGCGGGAGATTATCGAAAATGCCTGCTCTGCTGAGGCCACCATTGTCGCCCTCCAGGAGATGAAGCGGGCCTCGGCCAGCTACTTCCGCAAAGATGCCGAGGCGGTGGCCATCATCAACCAGTACTTCGACGTGCTCCTGAGCGAGTTCATTGCCCCTGCTCCCTCCGACAAGCTACGGCAGCGCAACGCCAGCACCGCCGATGGCCTGCCCTTGCAAGGGCTACAGTTACCCCAGGTTTACAACTTGGCTGCAGAAAAAGTGCCCGTTTTTGCCATGAAGCCGGGGCTCTCCAATGCTGAGAAAGAAGAGGTCATCAAAGCGGCTTATCGGCAGGTGTTCGAGCGGGATATCCGCCGTGCCTATGGCCTCAAGCTGGCCGACCTGGAGTCAAAGGTCAAAAACGGCGAGATCTCCATGAAGGAGTTTATCCGCCGCCTGGGCAAATCCGAACTCTACCGCAAGCAGTTCTACGAGCCCTACATCAACAGCCGTGTGGTGGAGCTGGCCTTCCGCCACTTCCTGGGGCGGGCCCCAGAGACCCGCGAGGAGGTGCAGACCTACTTCTCCATCGTCTCCAGCAAGGGCCTAGCTGGGCTGGTGGATGCGCTGGTGGACAGCCGCGAGTACGGCGACTACTTCGGTGAGGAGACGGTACCCTACCTGCGCAAGCTGGGGGTGGAAGCGCAGACCAGCGCCAACTGGGGGCCCAAGTTCGACCTCTACAATTACGCTGCCCCCCGTCGCAAGGTGCCCCAATTTATCACCCTCTTTGCCCGCTACAATCGCCCCTTGCCGGATCAGCACGCCTACGGCGTCGGCAACGACCCGCTGGAGATCCAATTTGGCGCCATCTTCCCCAAAGAAACTCGCTCCCTCAAGGCCAGTCCCGCTCCCTTCAGCAAGGATGTCAAGCGCATTCTTATCCGGCGCGGCTTTGCGCTCACCAATGCCCGCACCAACCCCAAGGCGGCAGGGGATCCCGGTAGCCTTGGCCCCAAAGTCTTCAAGCTTACCCAAACCCCTCGCGATCGCAGCCGGCGTTTGGGAGTGCGGGCAGGGGTTGTTGGCAGCGAAGTCTCGACGCAAGCGGTCATCCGCGCCTGCTACCAGCAGGTGTACGGCTATGTGCCCTACGAAGGCCAACGGCTAACCCGCTGGGAGATCAAGCTGGAGTCGGGCGAGATTACGGTCAAGGAGTTTGTCCGCCAGTTGGCCAAGTCAGATCTCTTCCGCAACAAGTACTGGTCTAGCCTCTACGTCTGCAAGGCCATCGAGTTTATCCACCGCAAGCTGCTGGGCCGGCCCACCTACGGCCGACAGGAGATGAACCGGCTGTTTGACATTGCCTCCAAGCAGGGCTTCTACGCGGTGGTGGATACCATCCTCGACAGTGAAGAGTACCAGCAGGTCTTTGGGGAAGACATCGTGCCCTACGAGCGCTACCTCACCCCCGGCGGTCTGGCCCTGCGGCGGATGCGCCCCGGATCCAGCGACATGGCTGTGGTTACCAGGCCTATCCGCACCGACGACGATATCCCCCTCTTTGTCAAGCTGGGCCAGCCCCAGGACAAACCCTCCGGCGAGCTGGAAATCCAGCGGCGAGTCCAGCAAGGGGTGCCCAAGGTGCGCCAAGAGGTGCCCATCTTCAAGCTCACCAGCCTGGCCAACAAAGCCGAGGTCAACAACCTCATCCGCGCTGCTTACCGCCAGATCTTCGAGCGCGACATGGACATCTACAATATCAGCGCGGAGCTGAGCTCCGCCGAGTCCAAGCTGCGCAATGGCGAGATCACCGTCAAGGAGTTCATCGAGGCGTTGGGGTGTTCTGAACTGTACCGCGCCGAGTTCTATGCTCCCTACCCCAACACCAAGGTCATCGAGCTGGGCACCAAGCATTTCCTGGGCCGCGCACCCCTAAACCAGCAGGAGATCCGCAAATACAACCAGATCTTGGCCACTCAGGGGTTGAAGGCCTTTGTCCGCGCCTTGCTCAACACCCAGGAGTACCGGGATCTCTTTGGCGAGGACACGGTACCCTATCGCCGCTTCCCCACCTTGCCGGCGGCCAACTTCCCCAACACCCAGGAGTTGTATGGCCGCCTCACCAAGCAAAACAAAGAGTTGGTGGTACCTAGCTTTAGCCCGGTGGGGAAAAACGATCGCAGCTAGATCAACTCCCCTCTCCTCTTGCGGGAGAGGGGCTGGCGGTGAGGGAAAACGATTAGCTTCACAAAGGCAGAGGGGATTGGGCTTCATAGCCCAAATGTCGTAGCGCGGCAGGGGTAACCACACGGCCCCTTGGCGTACGCTGCAGGTAGCCAATCTGCAGCAGGTAGGGCTCGTACACCTCCTCAATCGTCTGGGGATCCTCGCCGGTTATTGCCGCCATTGTCTCCAGGCCCACCGGCCCGCCGCCAAACTGCTCCACCAGCAGGGTCAGCAACTTGCGATCCGTCCAGTCCAGTCCCATAGGATCTACTTGGAACAACTCCAGAGCAGCGGCTGCCACTTCTCGGCTGATGTGGCCATTCCCCCGCACCTGGGCATAGTCGCGCACTCGCTTCAGGAGGCGGTTGGCAATGCGCGGTGTGCCTCGGGAGCGGCGAGCAATCTCCTCAGCTCCCGCGCGATCAATGGAGGTGTTTAGGAGGCGAGCGCTGCGTAGCACAACTTCCGCCAGTTCGTCAGGCTCGTAGAAGCGCAGCCGCTGCACCTGACCAAAGCGATCCCGCAGCGGCGAAGTCAGAGCGCCAATGCGGGTGGTGGCCCCAATGAGGGTAAAGCGCTCCAGGGGTATGGAGGTGATGCGGGCAGAGCGACCTTTGCCAAGGGTAATGTCGAGGCGAAAATCCTCCATTGCCGGATAGAGCAATTCCTCAGTCACCTTGGGCAGGCGGTGGATCTCGTCGATAAACAACACATCGCCCCGCTTGAGGCGCACTAGGTAGCCAGCAATGTCGCGGGGGCTCTCCAGCGCTGGCGCCGTGGTCATGTAGAAGCGGGATCCCATCTCCGCCGCCAGCACAGCAGCCACCGTGGTTTTGCCCAAGCCGGGCGGGCCGTAGAACAGCAGGTGATCCAAAGGCTCCCCGCGAGCGCGGGCTGCTGCAATAGCGATGGAGAGCACTTCCTTGAGCTCCGTCTGGCCGATATACTCGGCCAGGGTGCGCGGGCGGAGGGATTCTTCCTGAGCCTCGCCGGGGTGAGCCTGCGGTTGCAGTAGCCCTTCCGCCCTGGCAAAAGCCAATTTCGACTCTCTTCTGCGAGAAGAACTCTTTTGCTGCCGCTGCCCGGGATCCTCAGCCCCCGCAGCCCGAGAAGAAATGATTGCCATATCCTTTACCCGCAGATGCAATAGCCCTACTCTAACTGTAAAAAACTGGGGGGAAGATCCTGGTAAACCGTTTGCCGATTTTGGTCTCTCACCTGGGTAGAAAGATTGGAGGGGGCAGTAGAAGAAAAAAATCCCCCAGCGTCTGCCAGGGGACTTAAGAAGGACTAGTCTACTCGGTCAGGAGTGGATTAGCCACGGATGGCCGGCGCCACTTCCACCGCCGCCAAGTCCAGCGGGAAGTTGTGCGCATTC
>NZ_JANSIY010000097.1:0-7945 GCF_047462295.1 Synechococcus sp. H60.3
ATCGCGCGGGCCGGTGTAGCGCAACAACAGGGGCTCCAACATCAGGCTGGATCCGCCAGTCACGCCGATAAGGGCTTCGCCGGCAAACCAGGCGGCAAACTCCTGGTCAGACATGAACTCCCCATCGGGTTGGGCACAGGTGGACCAGGCTATATCGCTAGGGCGGTAGAGACGGCGAGGGTTGACTACCGAAACAATTTTGCTGCCGATCCCCTGGGCCTGGAGCTGGTCAGCCGCCGCAAAGACTGGCAGGAGGATCATATCCCCCACCACGGCAAAGACCACAGTGCGGGATCCAGGCAGTTCCTGCAGCACAGTGCAGCCCTGCTCCACGGCTTGGCGCGCTTGTTCCAGGGTGGTGCGGATGGGCAGGGGGGTTTTGCTGGCAAAGATCGGGATCCCTTTGTTGAAGGTCGATAGGGCCCACTCGTAGGCGACTTGGGCACAGTTGGCGTCGGGGGGAAAGAGGGGGAAGATGTTGCCGTTGCGCATCATGGCCGCTAGATAGGCCTCGATTTCCGGGCGTTGGTGGGTCCAGCCGTTGCGTCCCTGTTCCAATGCTCCAGCTGTGAAGAGGGCAATAGCGGCAGGGGTGGGGCGGCGCAGCTCCGCCATCGCCTGGGTTACCGTCTGCCAGATGGGCAGTCCGTTGACGGCAAAGGATTCATAGGAGCACCAGAGGGAGCGCCCGCCAAAGAGCGCCAGGCCCCCTGTCAGGCCAGCACAGGCATCTTCGCTAAGGGGTTCGTAAACCTGGCCCTGGGGCTGTTGGTTGTAGAGGGGATCCACCGTGGGGTGGATGACTTTCAGGCCCTGGTTGACATTGGCAAGGCCGGAGGCCTCGTTGCCGTCAGCGTTGGCCACCAGAAAGTCAGGGTCTTTCTGCCCTACCTGCACCACTAGGGTGCCAATGGCCGTGGTGGAGACTTGCTTATCGCCGAGGGGGAACTCAGTTAAGTTGAGGGATCCCAGCGGCGGCAGAGGCCGGATAGACTCAGTGACCACCACCTTGGCTGCCGGCCCCCCAGCAGCCCGCTCGCAGTTTTGTCGCACCAGGGCCCAAGCTGCCGGATGCAGGGCCCGCGCTTGCAGAGCAGCCACAATGTCGGGGTTATCCAAGGTATGGTGGGCGTAGAGGTTGTGGGATTTGGATCCCTTGGCGTGCACGCCCGCCCCTTTCAGTTGCTTGAGGATGAAAACCGTCAGGTGGCCGCTTAGAGCTGACTGAATGGCCCGCTCCATTTCGGTCAGTACCCTTTGGGTAAAGGCCAAGCGGGCTTCCAGGGAAAAGAGAGTGCTGTCTACGTAGGGGCCAGGCTGCTGGGTATCGTCGAATTCCTTAGCATCCACCAGCACCACTTCCTCAAAGCCGTTGCCCCGCCAGTACTCAACCATCTGGGCGTTGGTGAGGGTGGAGATCATGCTGTGGTGCTCTTGGCTGTAGCCATTCCAGACCAGCACCGGCAGGAAGTTGGTGCGCTGCGGGAAGGCGGTGTGAAAGTGGATCATGGAGCTCACCACGTAGGGCTCCCCCAGCCCCCCATCGCCGATGGTGACAGGGAAGAGGCGATCCGGGTAAAGCAAAGCAGCGGCCATGGCAAAGTGCTGCCCCTGCCCAAGGGGCCCTGCCGGCGCCAGCAAGCCGGGGATGTAGCCAGAGAGGTGCCCCAGCAGCCCTTCCCGTTCCCGAAAGCGAGCCTGCAAGTCAGAGACGGTGTGGATGCCCATCTCGGCCAGGGATCCATCCAAGAACATGGCGGCATAGAAGCCGGGGGCGTGGTGGCCCACTTCGGTGGGAATGTTCTTTTGGCCCAGGTACACCAAAGCGGCATAGGCTTCCGCCTGGCTGGCAAAGCCCCCCGGGTGGCCCGAGGCTTTGCTGGCTGTCATCTGCAGGGTGAGGTAGCGCAGCGCATCGGCATAGAGCAAAGTTTGGTAGGCGGCCATGCGACTGCCGGGATCCCGCAGCTTGCCTGTGGCAGCATCGACTGCAGGTTCCTGGCCCAGGCGATCGAATTCCGGCCAGGGATCCCCAAAGTATTGGATCCCTTCGCAAAAGGCGGGAACTTGGGCAGTTGCCTCCTGAGCCAGCGTCATGGTCGAGCCTCACTCTTTGTCGGGTTACTCCTCACTTTAAACCTGATAAGGCCTTTTGGATGTTGTAAACTACCCGCACTCATGCTGACGTATAAAGTACGGGCTCTTGGTAGCCCTGCAGTTGACAAGCCAACCACGGACCTCTGGGCTGGTTTGCGGCAGCCCCCGAAAGCGCAATCACAAAGGACTCCGTCCCGCTGACGCCAGTGGAGATGCAGTGGTCCACCCACGCTTGAAAGCGCCTCTCCCTGCCAGACAGCCGTTGCAACAGTTGCCGGCACCTGCGCCGTGAACTGCATGTGCCCTGACTGGCTTTGTGTTGAGGTAGACGAGGTGTACACTTCCCAGGCAAGTTTCTTGGATAGGGATGAGCTACCTAACTACGGTGAAAGACCCGACCGGTGGCAAGCATCTGGGAAGTGGATAAAGCGGGGACTGTGCCAAACAGCCAAAGGGTGGTTAGTGAACGCTGATGCTAACGCTGCGGCTAACCTACTGAAAAAAGTAAGCAGAACTTTGGGGCTTTGCCTCGAGGGACTGTCTAAGGGCGGTTTGACAACACCTTTACAAGTCCGTTTGTGGGCTACTTAAGAATCTCCCGACTTCAGTCGAGGGAGTGTCAACTAGCTGTGCTCGGTGGCGGATTAGGAGCGGCAAAGCTGCTCCCTTCTGGAAAAGGGGAGTGTTCTGCGTGCATCTGAACGCAAAACTATCTGACTGCAAAACTTAGCCCCTTGCTGTGGGCATTGACCCTGGCAGCAAGCAGGAAGGGTGGACGGTTAAATTCTGTAGCTCACATGTGCCTCGACATCCAAGTGGACACTGTGACTTGGATGAAGCTATGGATCCCTGAGGCAGCAGGTTTCATCAGAAGCGATTTGTAGGTAAGGGATGCCTCCTTGAGCCAAGTGCGGCCGGCCCGTTGCTGCTCAATCTAGCTATCGCTTGCTGAGTTTGAGGGCTGATCTGGAGCAGAAAGCACCTTTTATGCTGAATGAGCATTTTAAGATGACATAACTGCATAATAGGTAACAAACGGTAGCACACATTACCAAAGATCTGGAGGCGACACCCCTATATTGGCCTGCGTGAAGGGCTTGAGCATGGCCGCGCCCTTCCCCGCTTGGCTGTCGGGATCCCTGAGGCGCCCAAGCTTTGCAACCCAAGCAACAAAGTCCTCGACTTTCTCCACCGTCACTTTGCCCAGGAGGAGTAAACCAGCTTCAGATGAGAATCAGCAATGGATAACGTGCGTAGCCTCTGTCCCTACTGCGGGGTTGGTTGTGGCCTGGAAATTCTGGCTGGCGGCACAAGAATTCGTGGGGATCGGTCTCATCCCTCCAGTCAAGGCATGGTTTGTGTTAAGGGTGCCACTCTTCTCGAAACCCTTGATCACAACCGTGCCACCGTGCCTCTTTATCGCTCCAGCCTCCGCGATGATTTTCAGCCGATTAGCTGGGATCAAGCGCTGGATTTGATCGTGGAGCGCATTCGCCAGAGTCGCCCCGAGCGAATTGCGATCTATGGTTCAGGGCAGTTGCATACTGAAGATTATTACGTTGCCCAAAAGCTACTCAAGGGCTGCCTGGGCAGTAATAACTTTGACAGCAACTCGCGCCTTTGCATGTCCTCTGCCGTGGAGGGCTACTGCCAAAGCTTGGGTTCAGATGGCCCTCCCTGTAGCTACTCTGACCTCGATAGCTGTGAGCTTGCCTTTTTGATCGGCACTAACACCGCTGAGTGCCACCCAATTTTGTTCAATCGCCTGCGCAAGCGCCACAAGAGTGACCCGAGTTTGAAGGTGGTGGTTGTGGATCCCCGCCGTACCGAGACGGCTGAGGGTGCAGATCTATATCTTGGGATTGCTCCGGGCAGCGACATTGATTTGCTCAATGGTATCGCCCACCTACTCATTCAGTGGGGGGCCATCAACCACGACTTCATTGCCCAACACACCGAAGGCTTTGAGACCTATGCAGCTCTGGTGGCCGAGTACACTCCTGCGCGTGTGGCTAGTCGCTGCGGCATAGAAATTGAGGATGTAATTGCCGTCGCTCGACTCTGGCAGCACTCCCGGAAAACCCTTTCCATGTGGTCAATGGGGCTTAACCAGTCCAGCGAAGGTACTGCCAAGGTTACAAGTCTTATCAATCTCCATTTGCTCACTGGCCAAATAGGCTTTGCGGGGGCAGGGCCGTTCTCGCTGACGGGGCAGCCTAACGCCATGGGCGGCCGAGAGGCGGGTGGCTTGGCCCACCTCTTGCCCGGCTATCGCAAGGTTACGAACCCGGAAGATCGCGCTGCTGTGGAGCAGCATTGGCAGCTTGGCCCAATCAATCCTGAGCCTGGCCTCGATGCTCTCGGGATGATTCGCGCTCTGGAGGCTGGCGCCCTGGATGTTTTCTGGATTGCCGCCACCAACCCGCTGGTGAGCTTGCCCGACCTGCACCGGGTAGCAGCAGCGCTCTCGCGATCGCCTTTCACGATTGTCCAAGATGCCTACTTTCCTACCGAAACCACTGCCTACGCGCATCTGGTGCTGCCTGCTGCTCAGTGGGGTGAAAAAACGGGCACCATGACCAACTCCGAGCGCCGCGTTACCCTCTGTCCGGCGTGGCGCCATCCCCCCGGTGAAGCACGGGCTGATTGGGAAATTTGGGCGGAAGTAGGCCGCCGTCTGGGCTTTGCCAAGGCGTTTAGCTTTGCCGATAGCGCAGCAGTTTTTGCCGAATATGTCGGTCTTACTGCTGGGCGTCCCTGTGATCTTTCTGGCCTCAGTCATGAGCTCCTGCACCAAGGCCCCCAACAGTGGCCTTATCCCCGTACTGGACCAATCGAGACCCGCAACCTCTATACCAATCACCACTTTCCAACGCCTACAGGTCGCGCTCGTTTCATCGCCAGTCATTCACACGGCCTTGCCGAACCACCGGATCCCGACTATCCCTATGTCCTCACTACAGGACGCCTCTATGGCCATTGGCACACCCAAACCCGTACTGGCCATGTAGCCAAAATCCGGGCAATGCACCCCCAGCCTTTTCTCGAGATTCACCCCCGTGATGCTGACAAGGTAGGGCTCACCGATGGCGACTGGGTAAGGGTTGAATCACGGCGAGGCAAGGCTACCCTCCCGGTTAAAATAACCCGGGCGATCAGCCCCGGCACGGTATTTATGCCGATGCATTGGGGACCATTGTGGGGTGAAGATACCGCCTGCAATGCCCTCACTCACTCGGTTGCCTGCCCTAGCTCGAAGCAACCTGAACTTAAAGCCTGTGCCGTCAGACTTAGTCGCATCGAACCCCTGTCAATCTAAGCCCACTTTATGTCTTGGGTAACGCGATGATCTTTCAGTTCGAGCAAGACTTTGCCGATAGCCTCCGCTGCATCCCTATGGTTGTGCGCTTGAAGCTGGATCAGTGTGGCATCAAACTCAAACTACATCAGTGGCTGCGTTTTAGTCGTCAGCAGCGCCAAAGCTTGATTGACCGACCAACTGATACTGCTGCCGACCGTGCTGCCTACCGCGAGTACCTGATTCACCTTATTGAAAATGTCTGCCAAGAACAAGCTAGTGAGCTGCCTGTTGATCCAAAACCGGCTTGGGAAGATGCCACCGCAATCCCTGCCAGCGTCCTTGAGCAAGCAGCAGCCAGGGGGGTTGTGCTGACCCTTGAGCTGTGGCAAAAGCTAACGCCCTTGCAGCGCTTTGCCCTCATTAAGCTTAGTTGCTCCAAGCACGAAAACCGTAACTTTGTACCTGCCTTTCAGGAATTCTCCTCACCCTGGAGCCAAGATAAGCACTGCTAGGGTAGGTGCAGCTCATACTCGGACACTCCATTCGTTGGCCTTACTTTCAGCGCTTATGATCAGCGTCCAAGAAGCTGAAGCCATTATCAAAGCCCAGTGGCTGCCACCTACAACCGAGTCGATCCCAATCGCGAGGTGCGCAGGCCGGGTTCTTGCTGAGCCGATCTATGCCGATCGTGACTACCCGCCGATTAACCGCGTCATGGTGGACGGCATTGCCATTAACTACGCTGCCTATGCCGCTGGGCAGCGCCGCTTTAGGGTTGCGGGCATGGCTGCCGCTGGGGTAAGCGCTGCCACGCTGGCCGACCCGCAGCAGTGCTTCGAAGTGATGACCGGCTGTCCCCTGCCGCTGGGTAGCGATCTTGTCGTCCCCTACGAGCAGATTAGTATCGAGTGGGGAGTCGCTACCATCACCTATGAAGTTGAGCGCAGCAGAGGTGATTTTATTCATCGACAAGGCAGCGACTGCATCGCAAGGGCACTCGTTCTCCACCCCGGCATTACCCTCAAGAGCGTTCATATCGGCATTCTAGCCTCCTTCGGCTACAGCCATGTCCAAGTCGAAGCAGTTCCCCGCGTCAAACTTGTAGCCACAGGTGATGAATTGGTCTCCATCGAGCAAACTCCCACACCCTATCAACTGCGATGCTCCAACGCTTACGCCCTCAGAGCTGCTCTCCTCGCCTACGGTTACACCGAGGTCGAGATTGACCACATCCCCGATGATTCGGCTAGCATTATCGCCCACTACCAAACTAACACCCAAAGCTATGACCTCTTGATTTACACCGGCGGTATCTCGAAGGGAAAACGCGACTACTTACCTCGAATTTGGCAACATTGTGGCGTTACTGCCTATATTCACGGTGTCGCCCAAAAACCGGGCAAGCCGATGTGGTTTGGCATTGATCATCAAGCTAACACCATTGTCTGGGGGCTACCAGGCAATCCTGTCTCAGCTCTTGTGTGTCTGCATCGCTATCTGCTGAACCGCACCGTTTATTCCGGCTATCTGGGTGAGACCATTACCTTTGAGCCTAATCTCACTTTTTTTGTACCTGCCAAGCTTGGTAGCAACCAAGCCCTCACACTAATCATGCCTCAGAGCTCTGGCGACTTTGTTGCTCTGGCAACCAGCGATGGCTTTGTAGAGCTCCCCCAAGATCAAGTGGTCTTTAAGGCTGGCGAAGTCTTTTTATTCTATCCCTGGTACTAGGATGCAACTAGTTGATCAATGGAACCGCCGCATTCGCAAGCTGAGGGTCTCCCTGACCGATCAATGCAACCTGCGCTGTCGCTACTGTATGCCCCTGTATCCTGGGTTCATGGACAAAAGCAGCTATCTAAGTCCGCAGCAATACAAAGACATTATCGGTGAGCTGCTGGACTATGGCATCGAGGAAGTTCGTATCACAGGTGGCGAACCTCTGGTTCGGCGCGAGTTTGCCGAAATCATGCAGGGGCTTGCTGAGCTGAAAATTCCCTCCCTCAGCCTCACGACCAATGGAGTGCTGTTGCACCTCTACTGGGATGTCCTTAAAGCTGCCAATGTTCATAATCTTAACATCAGTCTCGACAGCCTTCAGCCTGCTACTGAAGCCTGGATCACACACCGAGACTGCCTTGCCGATATTCTTCGTAATATCCGGGAGGGTATTGCTCAGGGGTTTAGCATCAAGCTCAACACAGTTCTGATGCGCGGCGTCAACGATCATGAGCTGTTTGATTTTGTTGAATTTGCTCGCGAGACAGGTGTGACAGTTCGCTTTTTGGAGCTGATGCGGATTGGCTATGCCAACCATATTTATGATGAGCGCTACATTTCAGCACAAGAGTGTATTGCTCGCCTAAAGGAACGCTATACCCTAACCCAGCTGCCGACGGTACCTGATTCTACAGCATTCTACTTCACAGTCGATGGGGCTGCCAAAATCGGATTTATTGCCTCCGAGTCGCAACCTTTCTGCAGCACCTGCTCGCGCTGGCGCTTGACCGCCGATGGACGTCTCTTTGCTTGCCTATTTACCGAAAA
>NZ_JANSIY010000097.1:8045-9645 GCF_047462295.1 Synechococcus sp. H60.3
CAATCCGTGATGTGACACCAGAACAACGCCGACAGATTTACCAACAGCTTTTAGGGATGAAGCCAATGCGCAGGATCGA
The DNA here is from genome assembly GCF_047462295.1 of Synechococcus sp. H60.3. NCBI lineage: Bacteria > Bacillati > Cyanobacteriota > Cyanophyceae > Synechococcales > Synechococcaceae > Synechococcus > Synechococcus sp. H60.3. The sequence goes on from NZ_JANSIY010000097.1 coordinate 8,125, forward strand.
GCAGGTTTTACATCCGATGTACAGTTTAGGGGGCTAGATCTATGGGTGAGGCTGATCGTGTATGGGCGCATCTTGATGCTCAGGGCCAACCGCAGATGGTGGATGTCAGTAACAAATCTGCGTCTTTGCGAGTAGCGACAGCTCAAGCAATAGTTCAACTGCCGCCTGCTTTGAGTACATATATTGTTGGTCAAGATATTTACCTCGAGAAAGGAGTGGTGTTTCAGACAGCAGTTATCGCGGGTACTATGGCTGTTAAAAAGACTGAGCAACTGATCCCTTTTTGTCACCAGATTCCCGTCGAGAGCTGCACCTTTGATATCAAAATTGATGATCGCTTGCTTGTAACTGTTCACTGCACCGTCAAAACCAGCGCCAAAACAGGCGTTGAAATGGAGGCCCTCTGTGGTGCTTCGGTAGCGGCGCTGACGATCTACGACATGTGCAAGTCGGTGTCACCCCACATCTGTATTCGAGAGACCCGCCTAGTGACCAAGTCCGGCGGCAAAAACGCCCTCCTGGAGCGTCCTCTCTACGGTCTGGTACTTACAGGGGGACAGAGCAAGCGCATGGGCCGGGATAAGGCTCTGCTGAACCACACTGGCAAACCCTATGCTGCCTATCTCTATGAATTGCTACAACCCTACTGCCAGCGAGTTTATCTATCAGCGCGTGCCGGTCAGTGGTTGAGCACGCCACTGGAGTTGCTGCCCACGCTGCCGGATCAAGTAGAAAGCGTTGGCCCAATCAGTGGTCTGCTGACTGCCCTGAACACCCATCCCGAAGCTAACTGGTTAGTTGTTGCTTGCGATCTCCTCAATCTGCAAGCAAAGACAATTCAAAAGCTACTGGAGCACTATCAAGCTGAAACGGTTGCGACCTGTTATGCTAACCCCAAACTTGGCTTTCCAGAGGCTCTCTGTGCAATCTATACTCCTCAGGCTGCAGCAGTGCTGAGGGCTGCCTATGCAGCCGGGGTATACTGCCCTGTTAAAGTCCTTGGCGACCAACCCTGTACCCTAGTTACCCCTGACTGTGAGGCCGAACTGATGAACGTCAATACCCCAGAGGAGTATGCTGCCTTTGAACGTCTTTTAAGCCCAAGGTAATCGAAACTATGACAACTCAGTCCATCCTGACCAAAACTGTAACTATCCAGTATGTGGCGATGCTGAGGGAGCAGGCTCAACGAAGTAGAGAAGTGCTCCAAACCAATGCAGCAAGCTACCTGGAGTTGTATCAGCAGGTGAAGGCGAAGTATGGCTTCCCGCTGGCAGTGGAAGATATTAAAGTTGCTGTCAATCATGAATTTTGTGACCTAACTAGTCCGGTCGACGACCACGCCTTCGTAATTTTTATTCCGCCAGTCTGTGGAGGTTAGATGCTGCGGTTTTTGATTAGTGATACTGCTATCCAAACAACCGAGCTCAGCCGCTTACTTGCCGATAGCACAGCGGGTGCCCTCGTAACCTTCGAGGGTTGGGTGCGCAATCACAACAGGGGAAGGACTGTTCTCAGCTT
>NZ_JANSIY010000098.1:0-5421 GCF_047462295.1 Synechococcus sp. H60.3
CCTACTGGAGTACCTCTGCCAGCAGTCCAACAAGGTCTACAACTGCGCTTTGTACTACGCTCGCCAAGTCTCTTTCATAGCTGCGGCAGATGGGGCAGGTGGAGCGTAAAGGTTGTCCAGCCGGCGGTGCTGCTCACCTCGATGGATCCCCGCAACTGATCCACCATCTGTTTCACCAAGGCCAAGCCCAGCCCCGTGCCCCCTTCCTTCCAGGGATCCTTGCTGGGAATGCGGTAAAAGCGCTCAAAGATGCGCGTCAGCTCCTCGGCAGGGATCTCTTGGCTGTTGCTAACCTGGATGCGGCTTTGAGGATTTTCCGTTTCAATTTGCAAGCGGATGGATCCCTGGGCCGGCGTGTATTTCACGGCATTGTGCAAAAGCTCGCGCAGGATCCTGCTCAACAGCAAGGGATCCGTCGTGAGGCTGCTTTCTAGGGGGACGCTGGCTTGAAAGCTCTGCCCCTTGGCGTGGGCCCGCTCCTCGGTAACGGTCAGCAGATCCCCCAGCAGCTCCCGCCAGGTGAGGGCTTGCACCTGCAGAGCGTAGGCCCCCGCCTGCAGGCGCTGCAGATCCAGCAGGTCGTTGATGAGCTCGATTTCCCGCTGGCATTCTCGCTCGGCAATGCTTAGATATTGAGCTCGTTTTTCGGTTGAGGGAGCCATCTGCAGCATCTTCAGAGCCATCTTCAAGCTGGCCAGGGGGGTGCGTAGCTCATGGCTGACGGTGCTGATAAAGTCATCTTTGAGACGGTTAAGCCGCTCCAGGGCTTGCACCTGCTCTTGGGCAGCTTGGAACAGGCGCGCCTGGCGCAGCCCAATGGCGCATTGGTTGGCCACCTGCTGGATCAGTTGGATCTCCTGGTTGTCAAAAGGACGTGCAGCCGAGCGAAAAATCCACAGATCCCCTAGCACCTGGCCTTTGTCTAGCAAGGGACAAGCCATCACCACCTGGCGGTTTTCTGGAGCCCTCCCTGAGAGGCAAAATAGACAAAGCTGTCCTCTGAGCAGTTGCCGGTGAATGTCGTCGTAAGGCCCTCCCACTAGGGGTAGAGAAACGTTCAGGTGGGAAGCGGAGCGGGGGCAATACTCGTAGCTGATGGTGGAAAGGGTGAGGTCGGCGTTGTAAAGACCGATATCGCAGCCATCGGCATCTAGACTCTCTCCCAGCTCGCGCACGGCGGTGTTGAGGATCTCGGCTTCGTCGAGAGAATCGCGCACGCGGTCGGTGATGCGTTTTAGGATGGCCTCAAATTGCAAAGCCCGCTCCAGCTCGGCGGTGCGCTGCTGCACCTTCTCCTCCAGCGTTTGGTTCAGGGCTTTTACCTGCTCGTAAAGCTGGGCTTGCTGCAAGGCAATGGCCAATTGTTCCGCTAGCTCTTGCAAAAGCTTGATCTCCCACTCCTGCCAAGGACGGCTGGCGCGGCAGTGCTGCGCCACCAAGAGGCCCCAGAGCTCCTCCCCCCGCCGAATGGGGATCACCAAGTTGGCCTGAGCCTGGAAAGATGACAAGAGCTCCCGGTAGCAGGGATCCAAAGGGGCCGTGGCCACATTGTCGATGGCCTGCACAAAGCCCTGCTGGTACTTGCGATAGCAGGGATCCTGGCGAAAGTAAGCATCCCACACGGAGCGGCCTAAGTGGCTGGGCCAGGGATCCAGGACGGACTCGGCGGCTACAAATCCCCCTATGCCCTCCTGCAACTGGTAGATCATCACCCGATCCACCTGGAGAAACTCTCGCACTTCCGCCGCCGTGGTTTGCAGGAGGGGCTGCAAGTCCAGCTTCTCGCGGATCCGGCGCAGCAGGGATCCCAGAAGTCTTTCTCTCTCTGCCTCTTGCCGCAGCAAATCCTGGGCTTCTTTGAGAGGGGTTATATCCACAGCAATGCCGCAAACGGCATAGGGATCCCCTTGCCAATCCCGCAGGGCAAACTTGGTGATCCACTTTTCTTGCTTTTTGCCGTCTCGACAAATGGTGCGCTCATAGCTGATGGGAGCGGGAGACTGGATGGCTCTTTGATCTTCCTTGCGGAACTCCAGAGCTTCCTCTGGCGAGAAGAGCTCCGTATCGGCCTTGCCGAGAACTTCTTCTGGGAGTTTACCGTTTTTTTGCAGGTAAGCTTGATTGACCTGTAAGTAGCGGCCCTGCAAATCTTTAACAAAGATGGGAAAAGGGATCCCGTCGAGGATGGCCTTGAGACGGGCCTCGCTCTCTTGCAGGGCCAGCTCTGCCTCTTTTTGCTCGGTGATATCTTCTGTGATGCCGGCAATGCGGATCACTTCTTGCTGTTCATTGAAAATAGGTCGGCAGGAAGTTCGCAACCAGCGCACCCGACCATCTCGATGGAAAATGCGATAGGTAACCGGCTTCTCTCCTTGGATAACTTGAGGTACGGCTTGCAGAACCTGAGGCAGATCTTCGGGGTGGATCGTGTCTTTCCACAGATCCGGCTTCTGATAAAACTCCTCCGGCGTGTATCCCCAGATCTGCTTGCACTGAGGGCTTTTGTATAGGGATTGACTGAGATCCGGAGAATAGATAAAAAAGGTCACTGGCACAGCTTCGGCCATTTCCCGGAAGCGGGCTTCGCTTTCCCGCAGCGCCAGTTCTGTCTCTTTTTGCTGGGTAATGTCGCGGGTGCTGCAGACGATTCCTGCCACCGCAGGATCCTGCAAAAGGTCGGTACAGCGGCTCTCTAGCCATACCCAATGGCCATCCGCATGCTGTGCCCGATAGATAAAGCTGAGCGTTTCGCCAGGTCGAGCCTTGAGTTGTTCAAGAGCACTAGCAACAATCTCCTGATCTTCTGGGTGAACCCAATCCAAAGGTATAGGTTCTCCCTCCTTAGGACAACGACCTAAAATTTTCTCAGCAACTGGGCGATTGAAGGGATAGACCAAGCCTTGGGCATCGATCCAGCACAAAATGTCGTGGCTGTTGTTGAGAAAGGCGCAAAAGCGCTCCTGTTGTTCTTGCACCTGTTGTTCCAGCCGCTTTTGCTCCGTAATGTCCAAGGCAATGCCGAGGCACCCCAAACCTTTGGACTCATCCTGCAGCTTCACGGCCAGGCGATAGACATAGCGCTCTTGGCCTTGAATGATTTCCTTGCCCTCCATCTGGAAAATCCTTTGCCGCTCTAGGTCGGCTAGAGCTTGGGAAGTGAACTCCAGCCACTGGGGGTACTGCTGAGCCATCTCTTGCAGGGAAGTGCCCAGCAGGTCGCCAAACCAGGCACGGTCGGTGGCATTTTGCAAAATCAGCACCCCCTGGGGATCCCTGGCCCATATGGCTGCCGGCAGGGCATCCAAGAGGGCTTGCAATTGGGCTTCCCGCAGCCGCAGATTGTCTTCCAGTTGCTTCTGCTTGGTGATGTCTCGGCCCACGCCGCGAATAAACTGCAGCCGGCCCCGCCGGTCAAAGATGCCCTGGTTGATCCACTCAAACCACCGCACCTGTCCCGCCGCGTCCACTATCCTATCAACCCTCGTGAAAGTGGGCTGCTGAGGGGTGAGCTGGGCTATCTGCTGCCGCACCTGCTCTTGCTCCTCTGGCGTCAAGCCTTCGATCCAGCGCCGGCCCCGCCGATCGCCCAAAACCTTCTGATGGACTTCGTTGCACTCCAGCAACGTCGTATCGGGCCGCGCCAGGGTGACGATATCGGGAAAACCAACCTGGGCCTGATGCAGCCGTCGCCTTTGCCAGAAGACAAGCGCCAGGAAAGAGGCTGCCCACAAAAGCAGCCACGGCCAGTTGCGCAAAGCATCCCTGACGACTAGGCTAACGGTTTCCAGAGACTCCCCAGGAATACTCATGAAAGCTTAGCATTACTAAAATTCTGTGAAGGTACGCAAGAGCACCTATCCCAATCCTCACACATTCTCAGGGGTTTCCCAAGGATTGCCAAGTACTGCAATCAACAGCTTATGAGGAAACCTCACGGGTTCATATAGGCCTGAATCCAGCCTGCCAGCCGCTGCGCCAAGGCAAGGGCTTCCGGCTCGCCTTTTTTGATCGCCGATTGGCTACTGAAACAAGCGATCACTTCTTCAAGCTCTTGTTCAAAAACCTGGGGACGGAACTGCAACCGCACCTGAGCTTGTATCTGAAAGCTTTCCTGTGCTTCTTTATCCAAGATCTCTTGTCCCAGCCGCTGCAGCCGCACCCCTTGCAATTGGGCGAGAGGATAAGAGAAGACCTGCTGCCGCCAGATCCCCCAAGGGCCACCCAGCCGGGTCAGGGTCACCCGCTGCCGCTCCCGATCCACACTCAAGATCTGCCCCAGCCCCCAAGGGATCCCAATCCCCAGGCCCGCTGCTACAGCCAGTAGCCCCAGCAGAGGGGAAGGCTGCCAGAGCTGGGATCCCAGCGCCAACAACGCCAGGCCCGCCCCCACCCGCCAGGCCAGTTGCTCAGGGGTAAACCTTTGCAGGGCAATCCGCAGCCGCCTGGGGGTGCGCTCCAGAACTTGCAGGTGAACCAGCGCCATGGAAGGGGATCCCGTTTTTGGGGCCAGTTTACCAGGTGCCGCGGAACCCTGGAGGGTTTTGTTGCTAGGTTCGCAAAAAACTAAAACTCAGGTTCGGCAAAAAACTCCGACAAATCCAAGGCAAACCCAGGGATCACCTCTTCGCCTTCTAGGATGTCGCCTGGCCGCTTCAGTGCTGTGGGCTCAGGCTGACGGTAAACCAAAACATACTTTTCTTCGGGATGAATAAGCCAAACAAGGCGGGATCCGTTCTCAAAATAATCGACGATCTTGTTGTGGATCTCTCCTACAGTGTTGTCATCAGAGAGAACTTCCACAACCAAATCTGGGGATCCCTCGATATAACCCTTGGGGATCCCGCCAAGGGATCGCAGCCGCTCTTTGGAGAAGAAAGAACAATCTGGGGAGCGGCGATTGCCGGATTTCATTTTAAACGAAGTGTCGGAATCGAAGACAACACCCATTTTTTGGGCTCTAACATAGGCAGTCAGGAAAAAACTGATTAAACTAACGTAGTAGCCATGTCTTGCACCCGCTGAGCCCATCGCAATTAATTTTCCATTTACAACTTCGTAGCGATTGCCATCATCGGGCAGAGCCATAAACTCTTCATCAGTCCAAATCTTCCCAGAAGCTGTTGCAGAGCTTTCGGTAGGTTCCTTTGCTAGCCTTTCCAGAGCTTCAATCATGGTAGCCCTCTCAGATAGCTAAAACAACTAAGGGATCCGAGCCTGAGCAAACACACCCTGTGGGACAACCTTCAAGCCCGGCAAGAAGTTATCTTGGATGGCTTGGGATCCTGTAAAAGTCTTTGGTGGGGCATCGGGGTAGAAGACAGTGATACTCTTGGCCTGCGGATCTACAATCCAAACGCGGGGGATCCCAGCTTCCAGATAGTCCGCTGCCTTTTGAACCACAGCCCCAAAACTCTGGCCGGG
>NZ_JANSIY010000098.1:5521-6717 GCF_047462295.1 Synechococcus sp. H60.3
ATCGATAGCTTTTCGATCGAGAGCATGCCAGGATCCCCATCGTTCCAGAGGCCAACTGCTTTCTAGGCTAACTCTGGCCTCTTTCCACCTTCACTGCTTGGGAAAAGGCGTCTTGTTTTCGTGAAGGGGGGGCTTCTAGGTCGCGGTAGCTTGCAGGCGGTTGTGCTTTGATGCTTTGCAGACCCAACCGCGAGGATCCCCATGGCTAAAACCCTTTTGACCACCCTGGGCACCGGCGATTACACCGAGACGGTGTATTGTTTTGGGGAGCGGCGGGCAGAGAAAACCTGCTACGTTGCCAAAGCCCTCTGCCAGCTCTTTGAGATGGACAGAATTATCCTCCTGCTGACGGAAGAGGCCCGTGCCAAGCACTGGAGCCGCCTGCAGGAAGATCTACCTCCCCATGTGGAGAAGGTGGCCAAAGGCATTCCTGAGGGCAAAACCGAGGCGGAGACCTGGGCCATCTTCGACGTGCTGGTTGACAGCATCGAGCCCAACACCCGGCTGTTTTTTGATATCACCCACGCCTTTCGCTCCATCCCCCTGCTGGTGCTCTTGGGAGCTGCCCTTTTGCGCAAGGCCAAAAATGTCGAGATCCAGGGGCTCTACTACGGCCTCTACCGCCCTGGTCAGGCAGAAACCCCCATCATTGATCTCACCCCTGCCCTTCGGCTTTTGGACTGGCTGACGGCCACCGACAAGTTCATCAGCACCGGCTCAGCCCTGGAGCTGGGCCAGCTTTTGGACAGGGTTCAACGGGACTTTTACCGGCAGCAAAAGCCCGGCAAAGGGGATCCCAGGCCCACCCGGCTGCAGAGCTTTGGACAAGCCATCCGCGACATCTCCCGTTCCCTGGAGCTGGTGAGGCCGGTGAGCCTTTTGGAGGATGACCTGCCCAGGTTGCAAAAGCACTCCACCCAGGAGTTGGCCGAAGAGGTGGGCCAATTTGCTGAGCCCTTTGGCCTGCTGCTGCAAAGCATTCAAGATAGCTACAGCCAACTGGCGCTGCCGGCAGACCAGAAGGAGGATCCCCGAGCTCAAGTTCAAAAGCACTTTCAACTGCTGCGCTGGTATGTGGAAAAGCGCTTCACCACCCAAGCCCTTCTCTTGGCCCGCGAGTGGGTGGTTTCTGCCCTTTGCCTCTGTGAGGGGATCCAAGACTACCGCAAACGAGAAGCGCGGCAGGGAATTGAACA
>NZ_JANSIY010000098.1:6817-9511 GCF_047462295.1 Synechococcus sp. H60.3
TGGGTGGTTTCTGCCCTTTGCCTCTGTGAGGGGATCCAAGACTACCGCAAACGAGAAGCGCGGCAGGGAATTGAACAACAGTTGGGATCCCTCATTCAGCAAGAAGAGCAGCCTCAGTCTCTTCCTCCCATTGCCGCCCACGTTCCCGATGCCAAGCAGCTTGCTGATCTTTGGTCTTGCCTTAGCCAGTACCGCAACGACGTGGCCCATGTGCAGATGAATCCCAAACCTCTACCCAGCGAAGCTCTGGAGAGCTTTGTGCTGCGGGATCTGCTGCCCAGGCTGGAGGCGCTGTTTCCGGAATTGACCCGGACAGAAGGGGAAATGGAAGGGGATCCTTCCAGTTCTCAGTAGGCTACAGACATCGGCCCACCCTCAGGTTCTGAGTTTTCAAGCTCGGTCAAACAGTTGGCAGGGGCTTAGCTTGCACAAGTCCTACTGAGCTGGAGAAATACTAAAGAAACCTGAGGGCTGGTCGGGATTGGTGGACTTTGTTTTGTAGCTTCTGCAGCCAGGTATCGGGTGGCTGTTGGGGTTTTGTTTACTTTTTTGTTTCTTGCGCGTTCAGTTTTTAACTCTCCTGCGAAAACACCATGTCTCATCACTACTGGCAAGCGAAGCTCTGGGGTTTGCTGCATGATCCTGCCCTCAAGGCCCTCCACGACGCCTCTGGCCGCGCTAAGGAAGGGCTGTGGCCAAACCTAGCGGCGATGCAAGGGTGGATCTCGCCCAAGGCGGAAGGATCCCTCCTAGCAAGCGTTGGCGATGCGGATCTGGTTGCCTCCGCCAGCGATCGGGCTGCCATTGGCCACCTGCCGGTTGCCATCGACTACCAGGTAGCCGATCGCGGCCACAGCCTGGGGCCGGGCCTGGAGATGAGCCATCTGCTTTCGGGGCGCAAGCGCTTTTGGCAACTGCCCGAAGACAAGCACCGGGCCCTGCAGCAAGCCAGCTCCCGCGCCGAGCACCTGATGCAGCTAGAGAAAAAGGTGATTCCCGATTGGATCCGGCAAGAAGAGGAAGATATCCAGAAGGTGTTCTGGTGGTTCTGGCGCTGTTTTCCCCAGGCGCTGGTTCGGGAGTTGGGCGATGAGAACCTCCTGCTTTTGCCGGCGGAAACGCGGCTGCCGGATGGATCCCTGTGGAGCCACACCAGTGTCGTGGCGGCCCTGGCGGGCTGTTTGGCCGGCTACGACGAGCCCAAGTTCACGCGGCCCTTTTTGGCCAGCTTCACCTTCAACCCCATCCAGGAGCTGATTAAAGCCAGCCGCAAGATGCGGGATTTCTGGGCCGGATCCTGGCTGTTGCACTACCTCTCGGCACGGCTTTGCTGGCGCCTAGCGGAGAAATACGGCCCCGACTGCCTGCTCTACCCCAGCCTCTACGGCCAGCCGTTGATCGATGCCTGGCTGCTGGAGCGATATCCCGCATTTGCCGAGTGGATCCCGCAGCCTTCTGCCCACGCCCTGCTCACCGCCGGCTTCCCCAACGTGATCCTCTTGCTGTTGCCGGAAGAGCGGGTGGAGGCGGCCATGCAGTTGGCCCAGCAGACCCTCAAAGAAGAATGGCGCCACCTGGCCGAAAGAGCGCTGGAGCACCTGCAACTGGAGCGCCGCTGGCTGGTGCAGTTGCGCCCGGAGGATCCCACCTGGGAGGGATGGCTGGAGCACCAGTGGCAGCTCTACTGGGCAGCAGCACCCCTGGGATCCCCCCAGCAAAGGCTCAAAGACACCGCCATCCTCAAGTCCCAGGAGCCGGTCGAACGGGATCCCTGGGTCAGCGCCCAAAACCGCACCTACCACCTAACAGGAGAGCGGCAGCTTTTTGCCGACGCGGAGCTGAAGTTCCTGCGGATCAGCTTCTGGGATCCCCAAAAGCAGCAGCACCGCCAGGGCAAGCCGGGGCTAAATGTCGGCTCCTGGTGGGCAGCAGCCGTAGAGGCGACGCGCCGGCTGCAGGCTGCCTGCAAACAGGCCCGCGATTGGCAACTGCCGGTGGCCTTTGGACCGCGCAGCACCGTCTCCGGCCTGGGGCCGGTGGTTCACCCTTCCCCCAGGGATCGCTGGATTGGCGAAGGGGAGAGCCGGCGGCTTTGGCAGCGGCAGGCAGGGCTTTTCGATGGCCGCGAGCAGCTCAACGCCACCGAAACGGTCAAGCGGGCCCTGGACAAGGTGTTGCCGGAGCTCTTTCCCAACCTCGATGAAGACAAGATTGCCGCTTCCTACCCCGATCTCACCGCCGGTGTGGCCGGCTACCTGAAAACCCACGGGCGACGGGAGCAGGAGCACTTGGAGCAAGCCTGCCGGGCCGTTGAGGCCATCCACCCCGGCATTCGGGAAGTGCTGCGGGAGATGCGCGGCAAGTGGGGGATCCCGTGGGCCGACCAGCAGAACCTACGCTACCACCCGCGGCTGCTCAACGCCGGCTGGCTGGTGGAAGACCTGGAAGTAGACGCAGCAACCCAGAAGCGCTGCCGCCAGGAGATAGAAGCCACCCTCAGCCGCTACTACCCCAGCATCAACCCCGCCAGTTGGTACGTGCTGGCCGCCGGCGATGGCGACGACATGGGCCAGTGGCTGAGGGGGGAGAAGATGCGACCCTACTACGACTACCTACCCCAGCCGCTGCAGCGCCTAGCCGATGGCTGCAAAGACACCATTGGCCAGGTCATCAACTCCGAGGAGCTCGACCAGG
>NZ_JANSIY010000099.1:0-9449 GCF_047462295.1 Synechococcus sp. H60.3
GTTCCAAGACTGACCTTGCAGGTACAGTGATGAGCCAGAAAGGAATGTTCTTGAAGCAACCTAGCAAAGAGTTGGGCTTACTGGAGCAGAAACTCCTCAAAAAACTATCCGCTCTCACCCACCACCAAGGAGAAACAGGCGGTCCAGGAGAGAGCGGTCTAGCGGGCCTTCAACTGGAACCTGACTGCCGGGAGGAACTCCAAGCGAGCCAGAACGCGAAGACTCCTCAGCAAGCTAAGGATCTGAGTTCAGGCCGTTAGAGAACAGCCCCGGCGCACAGCCGGCTGAACCCAACTTGACGACCCTTACAACTACTACTATCTGGCATCCGCAGGAACCTCCCTTACTCAACGACATCCTGAGGCTAGCACAAATCTTTACCAAGGTGGCGGGCCGGATCCCTTCTCCCCAAGAGGGCTCCAACAAGGGGGAAGTCAGGAGACACCGCTGAGGAGAGAGCAACAGCGTAGGATAGAAGGACACCCTTTAGCCTGCTCAAATTGCCGTGGACTACAAAAGTACCCTCAACCTGCCGCAAACTCAGTTTCCCATGCGGGCGGAGGCCGCCAAGAGGGAGCCCGCCATCCAAGCCTTTTGGCAGGAAGAACAGATCTATCAGCGTCTGTCGGAAACCAATCCCGGGGATCCCTTTGTGTTGCACGATGGGCCGCCCTATGCCAATGGCGACATCCACATGGGCACCACCCTCAACAAGATTCTCAAAGACATTGTGAACAAGTACCACATTCTGCGGGGGCGCAAGGTGCGCTATGTGCCCGGCTGGGATTGCCACGGCCTGCCCATTGAGCTAAAGGTACTGCAAAGCCTCTCCCCCCAGGAGCGGGAAAGCCTTACCCCCCTGCAACTGCGGCAAAAGGCCAGAGAGTACGCCCTGCACTACGTCAACGTGCAGCGGGCCAGCTTTCAGCGGCTAGGGGTATGGGGATCCTGGGATCGGCCCTACCTGACCCTCTCGCCGGAGTACGAGGCAGCCCAGATCGAGGTGTTTGGCCAGATGGCCCTCAAAGGCTACATCTACCGCGGCCTCAAGCCCGTCCACTGGAGCCCCAGCTCGCAGACGGCCTTGGCAGAAGCGGAGCTGGAATATCCCGACAACCACATCTCCCCCAGCATCTACGTGGCTTTTCCTCTGCAGAGCCTCAGCCCGGCGGCGCAGCCGGTTTTGGAGCCTTTTCTGCCGGGCTTGCGGGTGGCCATCTGGACCACTACCCCGTGGACGATCCCGGCCAACCTGGCCCTCTGTTTCAACCCCAAGCTCACCTATGCGGTGGTGGAGTCTCCCCGCTTCGGCCTGCTGTTGATTGCTGCCGATCTGCGGCAGCGGCTGGAGAAAGTTCTGGAGACCCCCTTAGAGGTCAAGGCCACGCTGCCGGGATCCGCCTTAGAATACTGCCAGGGACGCCACCCCCTCTTTGACCGTGCCAGTCTCTGTGTTTTGGGGGACTACGTCACCACCGAGTCCGGCACCGGCATTGTCCACACGGCGCCAGGCCACGGGGAAGACGACTTCAAAACCGGCCAAAAGTACGGCCTGCCCATCCTCAGCCCTGTGGACGAGCAGGGGAGATTCACCGCCGAGGCCGGATCCCAGTTTGTCGGGCTGGATGTGCTCTCCAAAAAGCCGGAGACCAGCGGCAACCTGGCCGTGATCAAAGCCTTGCAGGCTGCCGGCGCCCTGCTCAAGGAAGAACCCTACAACCACAAATATCCCTACGACTGGCGCACCAAGGAGCCGACCATCTTCCGGGCCACGGAGCAGTGGTTTGCGTCTGTAGCCGGCTTCCGAGAGCTGGCCCTGCAGGCCATCAAAACCGTGAACTGGATCCCGCCGGAAGGGGAAAACCGCATCACCGCCATGGTCAAAGAGCGCTCCGACTGGTGTATCTCCCGCCAGCGGGCCTGGGGTGTGCCCATCCCTGTTTTCTACGACGAAGAGACGGGCGAGGTTCTGCTCACGGCCGAGACCCTCGAGCACATCAAAGCCATCTTTGCCCAGGAGGGATCCGACGCCTGGTGGAAGCGGCCGGTGGAAGAGCTGTTGCCGGAGCAGTACCGCCGCAATGGCCGCACCTACCGCAAGGGCACAGACACCATGGATGTCTGGTTTGACTCCGGCTCCTCCTGGGCGGCGGTGGCCAAGGCCCAGGGGCTGGGCTACCCGGTGGATCTCTACCTGGAAGGTTCCGACCAGCACCGGGGCTGGTTCCAGTCCAGCTTGCTGACTTCCGTGGCCGTCAATGGCTGTGCCCCCTACAAAGCAGTGCTCACCCACGGCTTTGTGCTGGACGAAAAGGGCCAAAAAATGAGCAAATCCCTGGGCAACGTTATCGATCCCCTGGTGCTCATCAACGGCGGCAGCAACCCCCAGACGGATCCCGCCTATGGCGCCGATGTGCTGCGGCTGTGGGTCTCCAGTGTGGACTACTCTGGGGATGTGCCGATAGGCAAGACCATCCTTGGGCAGATGGCGGATGTATACCGCAAGATCCGCAACACAGCCCGCTTTCTGCTGAGCAACCTTTATGATTTCAACCCAGCTCAGGATGCCGTTCCCTTTGCAGCATTGACGGAGTTGGATCGCTACATCTTGCACCGCCTAAAGGAGGTGGGAGAGGAAATCACTGAATCTTTTGAAAGCTACCAGTTCTACCGCTTTTTCCAGGCGGTTCAGAACTTCTGCGTGGTGGATCTCTCCAACTTCTACTTGGATATTGGCAAGGATCGCCTCTACATCAGCCACGCCCGCAGCCGGCGGCGGCGGCAATGTCAGACGGTGCTGTCGCTGTTGCTGGAGAACTTGGCCAAGGCCATCGCCCCCGTGCTTTCCCACCTCGCAGAAGAGATCTGGAGCTACCTTCCCTACCCCAAGCCTACCCGCTCGGTGTTTGAAGGGGGCTGGATGCAGCTGCCAGAGCAGTGGCGGGATCCCCAGTTGGCGGCCACCTGGGAAAAGCTGCGGGCGGTGCGGCAGGAGGTGAACAAAGCCCTAGAGCAAGCCCGCACCGACAAGCTCATCGGCGCTTCCACCGAGGCCAAACTGATCTTGAAGGTGACGGATCCCCATCTGTACTCCCTCTTGGAAGAGCGGGCGGCAGAGCTGCGCTACTTGTTCATCACTTCCCAAGTCGAGCTGGTCAAGGCTGACCCTGCAGAGGAAGACCTGCAGGTTGTCGTTCAGCCGGCGGATGGGAAAAAATGCGTGCGCTGCTGGAACTATTCCACCCGCGTGGGGGAGTTTGCCGAACACCCAGAGCTGTGCGAGCGCTGTGTGGCAGCCCTGGCTGGCGAATTTTGAGCGTCGGATGGATTTCGGATGTTGGGGAAATGACTGGAGGAGCTCTCCCTGGGGGAATTGCTGGCTTAGGTTGGGTTGGCCTTCAGGATCCCGGCATCGGCTTCCTCCCGCTCCAGGTCGCGGAAGAGGGGGGTGCTGAGGTAGCGCTCGCCAAAGCTGGGCTGGATCATCACAATCAGCTTGCCGGCGTTTTCCGGTCGCCGCCCCACTTGGATAGCTGCGGCCAGGGCCGCGCCTGTAGAAATGCCGGAGAGGATCCCTTCTTCTTTGGCCAAGCGGCGGCTGTAGACCATGCTCTCTTCGTCGTCTACTGCAATCACCTCATCCAGCAAGTCGCGCCGCAACACATCGGGCACAAACCCTGCCCCAATGCCCTCGATGCGGTGGAAGCCGGGCCGCCCCCCACTTAAGACTGCACTTGCCTTGGGCTCGACGGCCACCAGCCGAATCGAGGGTTTTTTGCTTTTGAGAAACCCGCCCGCCCCTGTGATGGTGCCGCCGGTGCCCACCCCCGCCACCAGGATATCCACTTGACCATCGGTGTCCTCCCAAATCTCGGGCCCGGTGGTGCGGGCGTGGATCTGGGGATTGGCGGGATTGGTAAATTGGCCTAGCATGTAGGCGTTAGGGGTGCGGCGCACAATCTCTTCCGCCTTCCAGATAGCCTCCCCCATGCCGCCGGCGCTGCTGGCCAGATGTACCTCTGCTCCGTAGGCTTTCAACAGCAGCCGCCGCTCCAGGCTCATGCTCTCGGGCATGGTGATGATTAGCCGATAGCCCTTGGCTGCTGCCGCCATAGCTAGGCCGATGCCGGTGTTGCCGGAGGTGGGCTCCACCAAGATGGTCTTGCCAGGAGTGATCAAGCCGGCTTGCTCCGCTGCCTCGATCATGCTGACGGCAATGCGGTCTTTTACCGATGCCGCCGGGTTAAAGCTCTCCAGTTTCACCACGATCTCCGCCCGGCATCCTTCCGCTTGCGGGATCCGATTCAGCCGCACCAGCGGCGTGTGGCCAACGAGCTGAGTGATGTTATCGGCAATCCTCATAGGCAACAACAAGCCAATTCAAGGCCACCTCGAGAAGCTGGGCCTTTGTCCGATGCTAACCCTACCAAGGGATCCCTGGCCGCTGTCGGCCACCTGAGGAGGTGGCTGGGGCAACCGGCCACTTTGGGAAAAGGATGATTTAGAGTGGGAGTGCACCGAAAGGACTCGTCTTCTATGCACCTGAGTGAAATCACTCACCCCAACCAGCTCCGCAACCTAAACCTCGGCCAGTTGCGCAGCTTAGCCCGGCAGATCCGCGAAAAGCACTTGCAAACGGCTGCCAACTCCCCAGTCGGCTGTCACCTGGGGCCGGGATTGGGGGTAGTGGAGCTAACCTTGGCGCTCTACAAAACCCTGGACCTAGATCGCGACAAGGTGATCTGGGATGTGGGGCACCAGGCCTATGCCCACAAGATGCTTACTGGCCGCTACCACAACTTCCACACCATCCGCCAGAAGGGGGGGATCTCTGGCTACCTCAAGCGCAGCGAGAGCCGCTTCGACCACTTCGGGGCCGGCCACGCCTCTACAAGCATCTCGGCAGCCCTGGGCATGGCCATTGCCCGCGACCGGCGGGGAGAAAACTTCAAGGTGGTGGCCATTATCGGCGATGGCGCCCTGACAGGGGGCATGGCCTATGAAGCCATCAACCACGCCGGCCACCTGCCCAAGACCAACTTGATGGTGATTCTCAACGACAACGGCATGTCCATCTCCCCCAACGTGGGGGCGCTCCCGCGCTATCTAAACCGCCTACGCCTCAGCCCGCCGGTGCAGTTTTTGACCGACAGCCTGGAGGAGCAACTCAAGAATCTGCCTCTGGTTGGCTCCAGCCTCAGCCCGGAAATTGACCGCATGAAGGAAACGGTGAAGCTGGTTACCGCCGTGCAGAACAATAAGGCCGGCATTATCTTCGAGGAGCTGGGCTTCACCTATGTGGGGCCGGTGGACGGCCACAACCTGGCAGAATTGTTGGATGCCTTTGAGTTGGCCCACGGCATCTCTGGGCCGGTGCTGGTGCATGTGGCCACGGTGAAAGGCAAAGGCTACCCGCCAGCGGAAGCGGAGCAGGTGGGGTATCATGCCCAATCCCGCTTTGACCTGGCCACCGGCAAGCCCTACCCGCCCAGCAAGCCCAAGCCCCCCAGCTACAGCAAGGTCTTTGGCCATGCCCTTTGCAAGCTGGCGGAGCGGGATCCCCGTATCATCGGCATTACGGCGGCCATGGACACTGGCACCGGCCTAGACAAACTCAAGGAAAAGCTGCCGGATCAGTTTATAGATGTGGGGATTGCCGAGCAGCACGCTGTTACATTGGCTGCCGGTATGGCCTGCGAGGGGATGCGGCCGGTGGTGGCCATTTACTCCACCTTCCTGCAGCGGGCCTACGACCAGATCATCCACGATGTCTGCATCCAAAAGTTGCCGGTCTTTTTCTGCTTGGATCGAGCGGGGGTGGTGGGAGCTGACGGCCCAACCCACCAGGGCATGTACGACATTGCCTATCTGCGCTGCATCCCCGAAATGGTGCTGATGGCCCCCAAAGACGAAGCGGAGCTGCAGCGCATGGTGGTGACCGGGATCCAGTACACCCAAGGCCCCATTGCCATGCGCTACCCGCGTGGCTCCGGCGTGGGGGTGCCCCTGGCAGAGGAAGGGTGGGAGCCCATTCCTATCGGCAAAGCCGAGGTGCTGCGCAGCGGCGGCGAGGTGCTGATCCTGGCCTATGGGTCGATGGTGCATCCCAGTTTGCAGGCGGCGGAGATTTTGAAGGAACACGGTATCTCCACCACTGTGGTCAACGCCCGCTTCGCCAAGCCTCTGGATACCGAGCTGATCCTGCCCCTGGCCCAACAGAGCCGCCTGGTGGTGACAGTAGAAGAGGGCTGCCTCATGGGCGGGTTTGGCTCGGCAGTGGGGGAAGCCCTTCTGGATGCCGATATCCGGGTGCCTTTGTTGCGCCTGGGGGTGCCGGATGTGTGGGTGGAGC
The DNA here is from genome assembly GCF_047462295.1 of Synechococcus sp. H60.3. Taxonomy (NCBI): domain Bacteria; kingdom Bacillati; phylum Cyanobacteriota; class Cyanophyceae; order Synechococcales; family Synechococcaceae; genus Synechococcus; species Synechococcus sp. H60.3. The sequence continues at coordinate 6,353 of NZ_JANSIY010000099.1, forward strand.
ACGCCACTCCTGAGGAGTCCTTGGCGGATCTGGGCTTGAACAGCGCTGGGATTGCCGAGCGGATCCGGGCCAAGGTTGAGGCCCTTCAAAGGGCCTCACAGGCTCAAGCTATTCTGGGCAGCTCCTAAGCCTACTCTTTCCCAAGGCCCATCTGCCGGTTGAACTGCTCGACGGCAGCTTGCTGCAGAGCCTCGGCAACGGGGCGGCTGCGCAGGAGAACTTGCACATCCCGCAGCAGCTTCTCCCGCCACAGGTTCTCCCGCAGCACTTCTAGCCGGGCATAGCTGGGATCCAGGCGCATGGCCTTTGCCCCCAGCTCCTCGGCTCGTCCGGTTTCTCCCCGAATGTAGAGAGCGGTCGCCAAGGCCAAGTAGGGCTCTGCCACAGAGTCGTTCATCTCTATCGTGCGTTCCCAGCGCTCGATAGCAGCGTCGAGATCTCCCTGCTCGTAGTCCACCAAGCCGATGTTGTTCATGGCCGGCCAATAGGCGGGATCCAACTCCAGGGTCTTCTCATATTCCCGCCGGGCGGGATCCCACTGATCCAGCATTAGATAAGCATTGCCCAGTTGGAAGCGGGCGTTGGGGTTATCCGGTTGCAGGGCCACAGCCCGTTCCAAAGCCTCGGCGGCGGCAAAGTAGCTGCCCTGTCGCAAGTAAGCCGCTCCCAGCGAGTAGAGAATATCGGCGTCGTCAGGAGCCAGGGCGCGGGCCTTCTGCAGCGCTTGCACCGCCTGGGCGTAGTCTCCCCGCTCCAGGTGGACGTTGCCCAAAACATAGAGCAGCTCGGAGGAGTTGGGCACCATGGCCACCGCCAGTTGCAAGCGGCGCAGCGCCTCTTCTGTCTGGCCAAACTGGGCCAGCCGCAGCGAGTCAGTGGCCAGTTGCAGGGCCTGGGCCCGCATCAACTCCCCATTGGGCAGGGGAAGGTGCAGCAATACTTGGGCTCGAGCGGGATCCCCTCTCCCTACCCCCAACACCATGGCAAAGCCCAGCGGCAAGGTTAGCAAAAACCGGACAGGTAGCCGGAATACCAGTGGCGGCATGACACCCACGCAAAAACAGGTCATGCCCATGTTAGCTGCAGCAACCGGGGATCCTTCCCTGCCAGGGCTGGTTCCAACCAGATGCATGTTTGCGCCGGCGGCGCGGAGCACCATCTCTAACTCCCCTCTCCCTTTGGGAGAGGGGGCGGGGGTGAGGGCAGCGATTCAAACAAACTAGAGACGTCGCCACCGCCGCCCCGACTGGGCCAGCAAGTCTTCAGCGGCCTTGGGCCCCCAGGTGCCGGCCTCATAGGTGTACAGCGGCGGTGCGGCACTGCCGCCATTGCCTTCGGGCTGGGCTTCCCAGGCCGACAACACCGGCGTCACCACCCGCCAGGCGGCTTCCACCTCGTCGGCGCGGGTAAATAGGGTGGGATCCCCCAGCAGGCAGTCCAACAGCAGGCGCTCGTAGGCATCCGGGGTGCTCGACCCAAAGGCAGTTCCATAGCGAAAATCCATTTCCACCGAGCGGGTGCGGATCTCTGGCCCCGGCATCTTGGCCTCAAAGCGCAGGGAGATGCCCTCGTTGGGCTGGATGCGCAGCACCAGGATGTTGGGGCTCACCTCCCGGGCTGCCGAAGGAAAAAGAGAGAGCGGCACCTGCTTAAAGTAGATGGCCACCTCGGAGACCTTCTTGGCCAAGCGTTTGCCGGTGCGCAGGTAAAAGGGCACTCCCTGCCACCGCCAAGTGTCGCATTCCAATTTCAGGGCCACGTAAGTGGGGGTTTGCGAGTTGGGGTTGACATTGGGCTCTTGGCGATAGCCTGGCACCGGCTTGCCGGCAATCCAGCCGGGGCCGTACTGGGCTCGCACCGCTGCCGCGGCTACATTGCGCAGATCCGCCAGGCGGGTAGCCTGCAGCACCTTGGTCTTTTCGTTGCGTACCCCGTCGCCGCGTAATGAGACAGGTGGCTCCATAGCAGTGAGGCAGTAGATCTGCATCAGGTGGTTTTGCACCATGTCCCGCAGAGCACCGGCAGCATCGTAGTAGCCAGCCCGATCCTCCACCCCCACCGTTTCCGCTACAGTAATCTGCACATGGTCGATGTAGTTGCGGTTCCAGAGGGGCTCAAAGATGGTGTTGGCAAAGCGGAAGACCAGCAGGTTTTGCACCGTCTCCTTGCCCAGGTAGTGGTCGATGCGGTAGACCTGCTCTTCCTGGCAAATCCGCTGCACGATGCGGTTCAGCTCCTGGGCCGAGGTGAGGTCGTGGCCAAAGGGTTTTTCAATCACCACCCGCGTTTTGGCCGGGTCAGCCAACATCCCGGCTGCCCCCAACTGTTGGATGGCCTGGGCGTAGAAGTCCGGCGCCACCGCCAGATAAAACACCCGGTTGCCGCGGGTGGCCCGCTCCTCATCCAGTTGGCCGAGGAATTGCTTGAGACGCAGGTAGCCCTCGGCATCGCCAAGATCAAGGCGACAGTAGAACAGGCGGCGGGCAAAGTCTTGCCAGAGGGCTTCTGGCCCCAGATCTTGGGGGGCAAATTCTTCCAGGGCCGCCCGCATTTTGTCGCGATAGATCTCGTGGCTCCAGTCGCGCCGGGCCACTCCCACCAAGGTAAACTCCGGCGGCAGCCGTCGCTGCACAAACAGCCGGTAGTAGGCCGGGATCAGCTTGCGGGCCGCCAGATCCCCGGAAGCGCCAAACTGTACCAGGATACAGGGATCCGGAACGCGCTCTTGGTTGAGGCCAACGCGCAGGGGGTTTTCAGCCAGGGTCACCATAGAGTCGGCTCAGCTTGCGTGGGCGGGCTCAGGGAAGAGGGGCTAGGAGGTCAGCGAAGGCAGCGCAACACTTCTTCCACATTCTCGCGGCTGCCGATAATCAAAGGCACCCGTTGGTGCAGGGATTGGGGCACGATGTCCAGGATAGCCTCGCTGCCGGTGGTAGCCACGCCTCCTGCCTGCTCAGCCAAAAACGCCAGCGGGTTGGCCTCGTACATCAGCCGCAGCTTGCCCTCTGGTTTTTTCTGGGTGCCCGGATAGAGATACACCCCGCCCTGGAGAAGGATGCGGTGAAAATCCGCCACCAGAGCGCCGCTGTAGCGGGAG
>NZ_JANSIY010000100.1:0-9347 GCF_047462295.1 Synechococcus sp. H60.3
GATTGGGACACGCTGGTCAGCCGCCGCGGCATCTACACCCTGGTGGTGTACTACCTGCGCCGTAACTACAACAACGCCGGCAACCCAACAGGGAACACTCCCTGGGAAGGCAACGCGCGGATCGAGCGTTTTGAGTTACGCCCCCTCGCAAGGCAAGGTGATAACGACTGCGCCGGGCGCAGCGAGTTCTTTAGCTCCGATCCGGATCCGTTCCGGGAAGGTTTTCTCGCCTGGCCCTCTCAGCAGGCTTTGCAGCAAAGGCCCCAGACCCCCATTGCCAATAGCCAGGAAGGCCCCCGCCTGATAACTCTGGTCTCCAACATCTTCAGCAGCCGGGAGGGGAGTCCGCAGGTTGCACCCGCTTGCCCGCAGGGCTATGCCTTTGGCGGTGGCAAACCCAACGGCGTCACCTTCTCAGGGTTGGCAGATAACCAGAACGACGTGGGCTTCTACGTCTGCGTGCGGCGCAGCCCCGGCGCCGACCGACCCCAGGATGTGGTCATCAACATCACGGCCACGGCCATGGAGCGGGCCAACCCCGGCCTCTTCCGTCGCTACATTGAGGATGCCACCAGCGTCGATATCTCAGAGGTGTCGCGCTACCTGCTGCCGCTGCAAACTCGGGTTCTTGCCCGCGGTGTTATCAACCGTCCACTCTCCTAGGGGGAATGTCCACCATGTTGGCCTTGGAGAAAAAAACCATTGGCCCGGCGCGGCCGCTTCGATCCCAGGGCTTCACGCTGATAGAAGTCCTGGCGGTGGTGGTCATTATCGGCATTGTGGCCGGGCTGGCCGTCCCTTCCGGGATCAACATCTGGGCGCGCATCCAATTGGAGGACGCGCAAAACAAGGTGGAGCGAGCCCTGCGCACCGCCCGCACCAACGCCAGAGCTTCTCTTCAAGGCCGCGCCTGGGTGGTTGAAATCGACAACTCAGATCCGAGTGTCCCCACGCTGGTGATCCAAGACGAGGAAGGCCATTGCGATGAGCCGATCCCGTGCCAGCGGGTGCGCCTGAATAATTTTGTAACTGTAACTGGCACCTTCGACAACGAAAGAGGGAGGGCTATTTTCGACTCGGAAGGGCGGGCGCGTCAGTTGGGGCGCTTTGTGGTTAGCAGCACCTACTCCCAGGGCGAAAACCGCTGCGTGGTGGTGAGCACTTTGATCGGCACTCTCCGCAAGGACAACAGGCCAGAATGTGGCAACGTCGCCAACGAGGCAGAGGAAGGATAGTTGGGGTAGGATAGTCAGGCTGTTCATCCCGGCTCATTGCCCTCACCCCCGGCCTCTCTCCCAAGGGGAGAGGGGAGCTGTCTAGGTTCACAGGTTATGGTCTCCTCAACTCTTGAAGCTCCGGAAAAAGTCTTCCCCTGGCACGCTCGGCAGCCGGCTCTGCTGGTGCTGGCCGATGGCACGGCCTTTGCCGGCTGGTCGTTTGGAGCGGAAGGCACGGCGGTGGGTGAGGTGGTGTTCAACACGGGCATGACCGGCTACCAGGAGGTGATGACGGATCCAAGCTACCGGGGGCAGTTGATCACCTTCACCTACCCGGAATTGGGGAACACGGGGGTAAACGACCTGGATCAGGAATCGGCACAGCCCCAAGCCGCCGGGATCATCGCCCGCAACGTGTCGCGCCTGGCCAGCTCCTGGCGCGCTACGGGGACGCTGCCTGACTACCTCAAGCAGCACGGGATCCCGGCCATTGCCGGGGTGGATACGCGGGCCCTGACGCGGCGGCTGCGCTCGCAAGGGGTAATGAACGGGGCCCTCTCAACCGAGATCTTGGATCCGCAGGCGCTGCTGGAGCGGGTGCGCCAGGCCCCTGCCATGCAGGGGCTGAGCCTGGTGGCAGAGGTTACAACGCCCAAGCCCTACGAGTGGCTGGAGCCCACCCCCGCCGATTGGGACTATGGCCGCAGCCAAGGGATCCGGATCCCGGATCCCCCTTTGCGGGTGGTGGCGCTGGATTTTGGCATCAAGCGCAACATCTTGCGCCGCCTGACTCGCTACGGCTGCCGCGTGATGGTGTTGCCGGCCCACGCCAGCCCGGAGGAGATCCTGAGTTACAACCCCGATGGGATTTTCCTCTCCAACGGGCCCGGGGATCCAGCGGCAGAGACAACGGCCATCCGCACCACCCAGGCGCTGCTGCAAAGCGGGAAGCCAATGTTTGGCATCTGTCTGGGCCACCAGATCCTCAGCCTAGCTCTGGGCGGATCCACCTACAAGCTGAAGTTCGGCCACCGCGGCCTCAACCACCCCTGTGGGCTGGAGCAGAAAGTGGAGATCACCAGCCAAAACCACGGCTTTGCGGTAAATGCCGCTTCGATCCCGGCGGAGGAAGCGGAAATTACTTACCTTAACTTCAATGACCGCACCGTGGCCGGGATCCGCCACCGCCACCTACCTTTGTTTTCCGTGCAGTATCACCCAGAGGCCAGCCCCGGCCCCCACGATGCTGACCATCTCTTCCGGGAGTTTGTGGAGCTGATGCTGCAGAAGAGAGGGCAGGAGTAGCCTAACCCTCACCCCCGGCCCCTCTCCCTGAGGGAAAGGGCGGCACGGGCTTCTTCCCGGTCGTCGAAGTGGATCTTCTCGGTGCCTAGGATCTGGTAGTCTTCGTGGCCTTTGCCGGCAATCACCACCGTATCGCCCGGCTGGGCCTCCAGGATGGCCAGGCGAATGGCTTGGCGGCGATCCACCTCCACCGCCCAGGGGGATCCAGGGATCCCGGCCAAAATGTCCTGCAGGATCTGCTGCGGATCCTCGGTGCGGGGGTTGTCGGAGGTCACCACCACCCGATCGGCCCAGGTGGCGGCAATGCGGCCCATCTGCGGGCGCTTGCCCCGGTCGCGATCCCCGCCACAGCCAAAGACGCAGATCAGCCGGCCTTGCACTTGCGGGCGCAGGGCCTTGAGCAGGTTTTCCAGCCCATCGGGGGTGTGGGCATAGTCCACGATTACCGTGATGTCCTGCCCCGGCAGGCTCACCCGCTCCATCCGCCCCGGCACACCGGGAAAACGGGGCAGGGCCGACTGGATAACCTCAACCGGGATCCCCAGGTGCAGCGCCACCCCTACTGCCGCCAGCAGGTTGGCCAGGTTGAAGGATCCCACCAGCGGTGCTGCCACAGCAAAGCTGCCCAAAGGGGTGTGCAGGGTTGCCTGCAGGCCGTTGGGGTGAAGTTGAACGTCGCTGGGCCAGAGGGCAGGGATCCCTTCCAAAGGCCGGAGGGAATAGGCCCAGGGCTCTAGGAGAGCTGGGAGGGCTTCGAGCAGCCGTCGTCCCCCCTCGTCGTCGGCGTTGACCACCGCCCGCCCCTGCAAGTACTCCGGACGGAACAGGGTGGCCTTAGCCTGCCAGTAGTTTTCCATGCTGCCGTGGAAATCCAGGTGATCCTGGGTGAAGTTGGTCCAGACGGCAGCGGCAAAGCTACACCCCCAAGCCCGATCCTGAGCCAAGGCATGGGAGCTGACCTCCATCACCGCCACCTCCGCCCCAGCCCGCTGGGCTTCCCTGAGGCTGCGCTGCAGCTCTGGCGGAAACAGGGTGGTGTGAGAGGCCCCTTCACAGTGGCCGGGCCAGCGGTTGTAGAGGGTGCCCAGCAAGGCAGTGGGGCGACCGGCAGCCTGCAGCAGATGTTCGATGAGATGGGTGGTGGTGGTTTTGCCGTTGGTGCCCGTCACCCCTACCAAGGTAAGCTGGCGGGCCGGAAAGCCATAGAAGGCTGCCGCCACCTGGGCCACAGCCCGGTTCAAGCCAGCGCGGGGCCACACCAAAATGGGCCGACTGCTCCCTTCAGCCTCTCCGCTGACTTGCTTCCACGCCTCCTGCGAGATGAGAGCCGCCACCGCTCCTCCGGTAAGCGCCGCCCGGACAAACTCGCCGCCATCGACACGGGATCCCGGCATCCCCAAAAAGAGATCCCCGGCCTGCACCTGGCGCGAATCGGTGCACAGACCCCTGACCTGCACCCCCTCCAGGGATCCCTGGACCAACTGGGGTTGGATCCCGGCTTGGCCGAGCAATTGGCGCAGATCGATCCCGTTGCTTCCCATGCTTTTGCCACTCCCCACAGCTTTGCAGCTTAGGGTAGCCGCTGGGCCGGCTTTCTGGCCAGAGAAACCCTAGGCCAGGGCCTCTTCCAGCTTTTGCTTGGCCCAGAGGCGGGCGTAGAGGCCGTCGGCATCAGCCAGCAACTGGGCATGGGATCCCTGCTGCACGATGCGACCTTGGTTCATGACCCAGATCTGATCCGCCTCCACCGCCGCCGTGAGGCGATGGGTAATCAAGATCACCGTTTTCTGGGCCGTGGCCTGGCGCAGGTGGCGGAGAATGGCCTGGGCCGTCTGGTTGTCCACGCTGGAGAGGCAGTCATCCAAAATCAAAATCGGCGCATCCACCAGCAACGCCCGCGCCAGGGCCACCCGCTGCCGCTGGCCGCCGGAAAGGGTGATGCCCCGCTCCCCCACCAGCGTGTCGTAGCCCTTGGGAAAGTGGAGGATCTCGGCGTGGATGTGGGCGGCTTTGGCGGCCCACTCCACCTCCCAATCTTCCGCCTGGGGCTTGCCGTAGCGGATGTTGTCCCGAACGGTGGCGCTGAAGAGGAAGCTTTCCTGGGGCACGTAGGCAATGGCGCGGCGCAGGGATCCCAGTTGAAGCTGGGTAATATCCTGCCCATCCAGAAACACTTGCCCCGGCTGGATCTCCAGCAGGCGGGGCAGAGCATTGGCCAGGGTGGACTTGCCTGCCCCAATCGGCCCCACCACCGCCACCAGTTGCCCCGGCTCGATGCAAAAGTGCAGATCCTGCAGCGCCGGCGTTGCGGATCCCGTATTGGCATAGGCAAAAGTCAGCCCCCTAGCCTCGATACGCCCCTGCACCTTTTCCAGAGGCAGCGGCAGAGCCTGGGGGGCATCGCGGATGGTGGGCTCCACCCGCAGCAAGGCGTCGATCCGCTCCAGGCTGACCTGGCCCCGCTGGTAGGCGGTGATGGTAAAGCCCAGCAAAGCGGTGGGAAATACCAGCCGTTCCACGTAGAGGGTGAGGGCGGAAAAATCCCCAATCGTCAGCCGCCCCGCGGCAATCTGCGGCCCCCCCACTGCCAACAACAGCAGCAGGCTCAGGCTAACCAAAGCCACCAGGGAGGGGAAAAGCAGGTTGCGGGTGAGGGCCAAGCGCAAATTGGCCTGCAGCAGCCGCTCGTTGCGGCGGCGAAACTCCCGCTGCTCGTGCTCTTCCTGGGCATACACCTTGATCAGGGTGATGCCGTTCATGTCCTCCTGGATGAGATCGCTCAGATTGGCCAGCTCCTGCTGCACCTGAAGCTGCTCCTGCTGCAGACGGGTGCTGGTCAACTTCACCAGCCCCAGCATCACCGGAAACACCGATAGGGCCAAGGCGCTCAGACGTGGCTCAATACCCAACATGGCCGGCAGCGTAGTGCCGTAGGCAAAGATTGTATTGGCCAAATTGAGCAGGGCAAAGCCCAGTAGGCGGCGGACATTTTCCACATCGCTGGTGATGCGGGTGAGAATATCCCCGATGGTCTGCTGGGCAAAGTAGGAAGGCTGCAGGGTAAGCAAATGCTCGAAGATGGCCTGCTTGAGGCGAAACTCCACCTGCCGCCCTACGCCAAACATCCACACCCGCGAGGCAATGCGAATGCCCATCATCAGGGTGGAGACAACCAGCACCACCAGAGCGTAGAGGGCAATGCGGCTGGGCGACAGCGCGGCCAGGTTCTGGCTGAGATCATCGATGGCCAGCTTGACATACCAGGGCAGGAACACCCCCAGCCCGTTCACCACCAGCAGGGATCCAATGCCCAGCACCACCTGGCGCCGATAGGGGCGCAGATAATGGGCCAGTTGTCGGAGATGGGATCCCGCCACTCAGGTGCTCCTCCAGCTTCTTCCCACTCTAGCGCTGGGCCGGATCCCCCCGGTAGGGATTAGGCCAGAACCTGCGCTGGGGCCTGCTGCGCCAAGAGTTCCACCTGCTGGCGCGCCCAGGCATCTGCTTGCAAAATGTCCTCCAGGCTGGGGGCGGGGATGACCTGGTGCCGCTCACAGACCCGTTCCAGAAGGCGGGGGATATCCAAAAAACGAATGCGCTCTTGTAAGAACAAGGCCACGGCTGCCTCGTTAGCCGCATTCAACACCGCCGGCAGCGTCCCGCCCGCCCGCCCGGCGGCATAGGCCAGCTCCATGCAGGGATACTTGCGGTGATCCGGCGCCTTAAAAGTGAGGGATCCCAGCTTGACCAAGTCGAGGGGATCCCAAGGGGTGGTTAGGCGCTCCGGCCAACTGAGGCCGTAGAGAATGGGCAGGTGCATATCCGGCCAGCCCAACTGGGCCAGAACCGAGGTATCGGCCAGCTCAATCAGGGAGTGAACGATGCTCTGGGGGTGGATGAGGATTTCGATGTGGTCATAGTCCAAGCCAAACAGCCAGTGGGCCTCGATCACCTCCAAGCCCTTGTTCATCAGGGTGGCCGAGTCGATGGTGATCTTGCGCCCCATCACCCAGTTGGGGTGTTTGAGGGCATCCGCCAGAGTTGCCCGATCCAGTTGCTCGGCAGGCCAATCGCGAAAGGCCCCCCCTGAGGCTGTCAGCCAGATGCGGCGCAGGGATCCCGGCGGCACCCCCTGCAGACATTGAAAGATGGCCGAATGCTCCGAGTCCACCGGGATGAGCTTGACGCCGTGCTTTTGCACCAGGGGCAGCACCACCGGGCCGCCTGCCACCAGGGTCTCTTTGTTGGCCAGGGCAATGTCCTTGCCGGCGCGGATGGCGGCCAGCGTAGGCAAGAGGCCGGCACAGCCAACGATCCCGGTCACCACCCGCTGGGCCGCGGGGTGAGCCGCCACCTGACACAGCCCCTCCGTGCCCGCCACCAACTCCGGCAGGGGTCGCATCCCGGTCAGCAGCGACCGCAGTTCCGGCAGCAGCTCCTCCCGGCCAACGGCCACAATCTGGGGGCGAAACCGCCACACCTGTTCCGCCAGGAGAGTAACATTGCTGTAGCTGCTCAAGCCGACAACCCGAAAGCGATCGGGATACTGGGCCACCAAGTCCAGAGTTTGGGTGCCAATCGAGCCGGTGGAGCCGAGCAAGGTGATAGCCTGCATGGGTGATCCCTTTGCACTGGAGTGTCTGGGTTGCCAAAGAATGGCGGCCTGCCGGCGCGGACTTCCCCTGGCACAGCGTGCCCTGGGCTCCACCTCACAAGGGCTAGACCTGCCTCTCGCCCTTCATATTATCTTTGTCTGTGCTAGGCTGCTCTCCTAAGTTAAGCACCTCCGCGGGGATGCCGCGGTGGCGCTAGGGATCCGCCAAAGGCTAGCCTTTGGCCAACTGAGAGCCCAGCCCCTAAGCAAGCAGGGCTGATATCCTGAAGCTGGCTGGGGAACCCCCGCTGGAAAAGCTGCCCATGTTTGGCTCCGCAGAAGCTTTTGTCCGTCTCAAGGCAAGCAGCGCTTGGCGAGCTGTTCTCGGACTATGGCTAGTTCTAGGCGTGAGTGCCTGTGGCGGCGGCACTTCGGGTGGTTCTTTCTCCCCCCTCCCAGGACAAATTGAGGGATCCCACTTTGACGACCTCAATGGCAATGGCCTGCGGGATCCGGGAGAGCCGGGGCTGGCCGGCATCACCACCTTTTTGGACTTAAACGGCAATGGTCGCCTCGATGGGGGGGAGCCCAGCACCCTCAGCGATGCCAACGGCAACTTCCGCTTTTCCAACTTGCCCCCTGGCACCTACCGCGTCACCGCCCTTTTGCCCCCAGGGCGGGTGTTTACTGGGCCGCCCTCAGGCTTAGGTCGGATTGTCGGCGGCAGGCCGGCCCAGCCGGGGGCCTTTCCCTGGATGGTGGCCCTGCTGAACGCGGCGGAGCCCGATCCTTTTCAGGCGCAGTTTTGCGCCGGATCCCTGGTTGCTCCGGAGTGGGTGCTCACCGCCGCCCATTGCTTCTTCAATGATCAAGGCCAGCGGGTGGTGAACGCCCGCAGCCTGGATCTGTTGGTGGGAACAACCCGTCTGCAGGTTAGCGCCGGCCAGCGCATTCGCGCTGCGCAAATCGTCATCCACCCCGGCTACAATCCCCAGGTGGGGCAACTGGGGGGGAACGATCTTGCCCTGGTGCGCCTCTCGCGGCCGGTGGCTCTGGCCACCCTGCCCCTGGTGCAGCCCAACCAAACCAGCCTGACTGCCCCCGGCACGTTGGCCACCATTCTGGGTTGGGGGGCCACCTCCCCCCGCGACCTTGACCAAGAACCCAGCGGCTTTGCTCTGGATCTGCAACAGGCCGAAGTTCCCATCGTCGCCAACGAGGTGTGCAACGCGCCCCAGTCTTACAATGGCATCATTTTAGATACCATGCTCTGCGCTGGCTTTCCCCAAGGGGGTGTGGATACCTGTCAGGCGGACAGCGGCGGGCCTTTGCTCGTACCCAGCGGCAGCGGCTTTGCTCTGGCCGGAATCACCAGTTTTGGCAAAGGCTGCGCCCAGCCCAATTTCTACGGGGTGTATACGCGGGTGTCCAGCTTTGCCGGGTTTGTGCAATCGGTAACCGGCACTGCCCCCAGCCCAATGCCAGTTCCAACACCCTCCCCTTCTCCTGCCGTAGGGGCGACGGTCTCTTTGACGGTGAACCTGCGAGAGGGGGAGGTGGTTTCCGGGGTCAACTTCGGCAGCCGCGCCCAATAGGCAGGCCGGAGATGGTTTAGGATAGGGATCCCTGTTGTATCCAAGTCCGTTTTTGTTGATTGACGGAGGAGATGTCTTTCTTATGACTCAAGTGACGATTGGCGAAAACGAAGGAATTGAATCCGCGCTGCGCCGCTTCAAGCGCCAGGTCTCCAAGGCAGGCATTTTGCGGGATCTGCGCAACCATCGCCACTTTGAAACCAACCTGGAAAAGCGCAAGCGCAAAGCGGTAGCCATGCGGCGCAACCGCCGCAAATCGATGGCCTAGTCCTCTTCTCTTCAGTTACGGGATGTGGGTGGGCTAAAGCCCCTCTGCTTTAGTGGGGGAAGGAAGCCAACTTGGGGGCTTTAGCCCTGTTACCATTCTCGCGGCCCAAGGCAGCTACGTGCCTATTACACAGCAGAGTAGCTTGGTAGCCCCGTACTAAGTGCTCCGCGCTGCTAGCACGAGTAGTGCGGGGTGGAAAAGCCTTCGAGCGACTTAAGTCGCTCCCCAATGATGCAGGTCGTTACTATAGCTTTGGGTCGCCACTCAGCAACCATGGACTACGGATGCCAGCAGGTTCTGATTCAGGACAGGAAGCTAGTAGCCCTACTGGAGTACCTCTGCCAGCAGTCCAACAAGGTCTACAACTG
>NZ_JANSIY010000101.1:0-9336 GCF_047462295.1 Synechococcus sp. H60.3
GCGTCATACGTGACAAAGCCGCCCTTAAACGCTTTAACTGAACGGTTTTTCTGTTGGGCACTCTTACGTGCAGCGGCTAGCCTCCTGCCTACCTGCTGTGCCACTCGCGCTAGCGGGACGGAGTCCTTATTGCTGGAGAACCCAAATCGGGTACGAATTTCGCGGTAGCAGAGCGATTGAAGCTTGACGGCGTTGACCACCTTCTCTGGTGTGTTTTGGTTGACCCAGTTTAGTGCTTGTGCAAAGGCACCCAGAGTCGCATCCAGCTTGGCGGCTTGCGACGCAGATACCTTGAGCTTGCAGGAGACAGTTAAAACTTGGGTCATGTTGCAACTATACGTCCTCTGCATTCCCCCTGGCCCTGACCGGCCCCCCTCCCCCCGTATACGGGGGTACAGGGCGGGGCTCCTGCGGTTTCTAGCTGAAATCTCAGGGGCAGAGGGGATTGGCTGCTGCGGCTGCTCTCCGGGATCTCTGGGGCTAGAGTAGAGATAGTGCTGTGGAATCGGGCAACTGATGCTCTCTCTGGAGCCCAAGGGCCTGGCAGACGGCCCGATTAACTTGGCGGAGTACATCGACCACACTCTGCTGCTGCCGATGGTGACCCCAGAGGAGATCGACCAGGGGTGTGAAATTGCTCTGCGCTATGGCTTCCCCACTTTTTGCGTGCCTCCCTGCTACGTGCCACGGGCGGTGGAGCGGTTACACGGAGCTCGGGTACGGGTGAGCACCGTGGTGGGGTTTCCCCTGGGCACCAACACGGCGGAGGTCAAGCTCTACGAGGCCCAGTTGGCGGCGGAGCAGGGGTGCCAGGAGCTGGATGTCCGCATCAATTTGGCCTGGCTCAAGGCGCGGGAGCTGGATCGCCTCCACGCCGAGATTGCCCAAATTGTGGAGGAGACGGGGGTGTGCGTCAAGGCCATTTTGGAGACAGCCCAGCTCACTGACGAGGAGAAAAGGCTGGCCGCTGAGATCTGCATGGACGCGGGAGTCGCTTTCTTGATGACCTCTACCGGCTGGATGGGAGGGGCGACACTGGCCGATGTGCAACTGCTGTGGCAGCTTAGCCGCGGCAGGGTGGGAGTCAAAGCTTCGGGCGGCATCCGCACAGTGGCGCAGGCGGAGGCGATGATCGCCGCGGGGGCAAGCCGCATCGGCACCTCCTGGGGGCTGGAGCTGATGCGAGAGCTGCAGGCTAGAGGAGCTGACGGCCCATGAGTGGGGTCACCTACCGGGTGACGGGCATTAACCTCAAAGCGATACCGCTGGGGGAGGCGGATCGGATCGTTACCATTTTGACCCGCGAGCAGGGCCTGATTCGGGCGGTGGCCAAGGGATCCCGTAAGCAGCCTTCCAAGTGGGGAGGACGGATGGAGCCCTTTGTTGTCAACGATCTGCTGGTGGCGCGGGGGCGTTGGTCGGCCCAAACGGATCCCTCGCGGCGTCTCCAGCGCATCGCCCAGGCAGAAACCCTGCAGAGTTTTCCCCGTCTGGGCCGCAGCCTGGCCCACCTCACAGCAGCCCAGTACCTGGCGGAGGTGGCTTTGCTGCTGGCCCTGCCCAACCAGCCCCAGGAAGAGCTGTTTGTGCTGCTGGTGGAGCATCTGGAACGCATCGAGCAGGCCCCTGCAACAGAGGCCGTTTTGCCGCTCCTTGTCCATGGGCTCTACCACCTTTTAGTGGTGGGGGGGGTTGCCCCCTCGGTACAAGCCTGCTACTCCTGTGGGAAAGAGTTAGTGGGCGAGGTTTTCTTCTGTCCCCAGGTGGGCGGCCTGGTCTGCGATCCTTGTCGGCTGGCGCAGCGACTCAGCCCAGTTGCCTGGGTCTCTCATTCCGTCCTGCAGGCTTTAGGATCCCTGCCCAACCCGACCTTGTCCCGGCTGGCCGAGCGTGCGCTGCCTCTGGCAACTTGGCTGGCGGCAGAACGTCTGTTGCGGCGGGTTTTGGAGCTGCATGCCGACCGCGAAATCCGTTCCGCCGGTCTGCTCGTCAGTTGCTACCCTGTCCCTGTTGCCGAAACCCTCCTCCCTGCTTCAAATGGCCAGGGATCCCCAGTTGCGGCAGCAGCTTTTTCTGAGGAGGATTCCGAAAGCTTGGCAGCAACCTGAAGAAGTTGTGAAGGTATGTATCAAGTCGGGCAAAATGGCCGCACAATAGAGGGTTAAGGCGGGTTAGCAGCCGCTTCTGGATGATAGATTAGGTGGTAGAAAGTAACTTCTTACGAAGGCTTCTCAGATTCGGTTTGGCGCCAGTCAACCGCGGTAGCGTTTGGGGAGGAGTGCCACACCTGTGCTACCGAGCAGGAGCAAGTGAAGTTGAAGTTGGCGCTTTTAACAAGATTGAATCGAGTGCCGGGCGAGCCTTCGGTGTTTGTTTTCTGGAGCTGCATCCTTGGATTGCGGTTTCCGTTGCCGACAAACAAGGGTTTGGCAGCGTTGCAGTTCCCAGGGGAAGTCCACCCATCCAGAAGGAGCCCCTGAGGAGGCTGCGTCTGACCACCTCGAGTTCGCGCTCACCTCAATTTTTTCCAATCCTTTTCATCTAGAAGTTTAGGAGTTGCAGCACCGTGGAAGCCCAGCGCAAAGAACGGATTCTCGTGGTCGATGATGAGGCCAGCATCCGCCGTATTTTGGAGACCCGCCTCTCGATGATCGGGTACGACGTGGTTACTGCTTCCGATGGGGAGGAGGCGCTGGAGGTTTTCCGCAAGCAGGACCCTGACCTGGTGGTGCTGGATGTGATGATGCCGAAGCTGGATGGCTACGGGGTCTGCCAGGAGTTGCGCAAAGAATCCGACATCCCGATCATCATGCTGACGGCGTTGGGGGACGTGGCCGACCGCATTACCGGGCTGGAGCTGGGGGCAGACGACTATGTGGTTAAGCCGTTTTCGCCCAAAGAGCTGGAGGCCCGCATTCGTTCGGTGCTGCGGCGGGTGGCGCGGTCGTCCCATGAAGGGATCCCCAGCTCAGGGGTGATTCAGGTGGGGGACATTCGCATCGATACCAATAAGCGGCAGGTTTACAAGCGGGACGAGCGCATCCGCCTGACGGGGATGGAGTTTAGTTTGCTGGAGCTGCTGGTCAGCCGCTCTGGGGAGCCGTTTTCCCGCGCCGAGATTTTGCAAGAGGTGTGGGGCTACACGCCGGAGCGCCACGTGGATACGCGGGTGGTGGATGTCCACATCTCGCGGCTGCGGGCCAAGTTGGAGGATGACCCGAGCAACCCTGAGCTTATCCTGACAGCCCGCGGTACCGGCTATCTGTTTCAGCGCATCGTTCCAAAAGGCGAGGAGTAGGACGGGATCCCCCTTAGCAGCTCTTCCAGAGCCCTCCGCATCTGCTGCAGCGGGCCAACCCAGTTGCCACGAGCTTCTTGACGGAACAGGCGCATCATGCCGGGGTACCAGGGGCTGTCCTGCTGCTGGAGGAGCCAGCGCCAATCGGCGGCAAAGGGCAGCAGCACCCACACTGGCTTGCCCATCGCCCCGGCCAAGTGGGCCACGGCGGTATCGACACTGATCACCAGATCCAACTGAGCAACCGCTGCAGCGGTATCGACAAAGCTGCGAAAACGGGATCCCAGCTCCATCACCTGGTGCTGCTCCAAGAGGGGGGCCCACTGGCTGAGATCTTCCCCCACCTGTAGGCTGACCCACTGCACGTCGGGCAAGTGGAGGTGCTGGAGCAGGAGGTCGAGAGGACAGCTTTTCAACCTTTGCACGCGGTTGAGTTCGGGGGTGGCGCGGCGGCCACTGGCCCACACCAGCCCCACCTTTATCCCCCTCTGGGCAACCTCGGGCCAATCTTCCGGCCAGGCGGAGCTGCAATCGGGACAGACTAGATAGGGGATGCGGTTGGGAATTGTCTCCAGCGTGGTGCCCAGGCGGTGGGGCAGGCTGAGCAGGGGCAGGTGCCAGTCAAAGGGAGGCAAGGGATCCCTCTCCGAGATAACCTGTACCTGGGGGAAGGCGGCTTGCACCAGCTCGACGAGGGAGCCCTGACAGCGGAAGAAAATTTGGGCTGCAGGATGGGCGGCGGCCAAGAGCGGCAGGTAGCGCACAAACTGAATGGTGTCCCCCAGCCCTTGTTCAGCGTAGACAAGCAGCGTCTGCTGGCCCAAGGGGGATCCCGGCCACAGGGGCGAAAGCAAGTGCGGATAGGCTGCCCCTTGTCGCTGCAGCCGCCATTCGTACTCCCGCCACCCCTCCTCATAGCGGCCCAGGGTGAGCAAGGCCGTGCCCAGGTTGTAGTGGATCTCCGGCCAGTCGGGGGCCAACTGCAAGCCGCGCCGATAAGCCTCAATAGCGGCCTCGAGTTGGTTTTGCTCTTGCAGGACGGTGCCCAGGTTGTTGTGGGGCTGGGCATCCTCTGGCAGCAGCGGGATGGCCCGTCGCAGACAGTCGGCGGCCTCCTCTAGGCGGTCTTGTAGGTGCAGGCAGTGGCCGAGGTTGACGAGAATCCGCCCCTCCTGCGGCGCCAGGGCAAGAGCGCGGCGAAACCAGGCTTCTGCTTCCCCAAGCTGGTTGTCGAACAGGAGGGCGTTCCCCAAAGTCGCCAAAGCATAAACTTGGGGAGGCTGGGCTGCTGCGGCCTGGCGCAGCACTGCAATCGCCTGCTCCCGTTTCCCCAAAGCCAGCCAACAACTGCCCAACCGGAAGAGCAGTTGCCCATCGGCAGGAGCAAAAGCCAGGCCCTGTTCATAGGCGTGCGCCGCCTCCTCCGGGTTGCCCAGTAGCATCCAGGCATCGCCCAGCTCCTGCCAGGCTGGCACCCAGTCCCTTCTCAGATGCAAAGCCAATTGCAGGGGGGTCAGGGCTTGGCAGGGATCCCCCATCTGCAGATAGAGGGATCCCAGCAACGCCTGGGCGGCGAACAGGTGGGGATGGGCCCGGGTAAGCTGCCGGCAGAGGTGCAGTGCCGTCTCCAGATCCCCTGCTTGTCGGTGGCGCTCGGCCAGCGCCAGGGTCGCCTCTGGGGAAGGGCAGGGGGGTAGAGCGGAGCCTCGTCCTAGGCCCTTTGGCCCAGCCGTCTGCCGGTCGCTTTTTCCTCGCCCGAAGCCCTGGGGCACGGTTTTTCCCTTGGTGGATCCCTTTTTACCCTTCCCGCCGGCATGCGGCAACAGCGGGACATCTTCCTACTCAGGTTAACAGTTCAGGTTAGTAGGACGTTCTTGACAGAGTGTTCCTAACCCCCCGCCCATGCACCGGGCCATCCTCGGGGCTTGCCTTCCGAGGGCTCAGTTGCGGCGAAACAGGCTGTCTAAGTAAATACGGGCGGCGCGCCGATCTGTGTCTCCGCTCTGGAGCAGGAATAGCGAGAGTGCCGCCGTCACCACCCGATCTTGATCCCAGTCGGGGTGACGAGAGAGGTAGTTTTTGAGAGTGTCGTGTAGCTCCTCGGGAATTTCGCTCAAAATGCTGACGGTGGGAGAATCCATAGCCCAACCACCTACTCGGGGTTAACAGTGAAACCAAGAAAACCTAGGGATCCGGCCAAAACCGGGCCTGCCCAGAAGGGAATCGCAAACAAACCAACCCAGCTCTCTAACTTGGGTATGCCGGGGGCCGCATCAGCCCCGTCAAAAGCAAGACAGTCTGTAGAAGTTTGCCCCTAGCCCGTCCGGCAGCGGCCAGAGGATACCAGGCTGCCCCTTGGCCTTGTCTCAGGCAGGAGAAGGGATAGAGTTCTTGGGCAAAGGGTTCTTTGCCTCTGAGGAGAGCTGCCAGGAAAATCTCCCCCTCACCTCAGGTGCGGCTATTCTGCCCTCTGCCCCATGGGGGCTGTCAATCCTGGGCAGCGGCTCCAAGTTTGTTAAAGTCCGCCGCCGGTTTTGATGCCATCGGCAAAAACGGCGCGATCCCGTTACATTCCTAAAGGTGTATCCGCCTGAACTTTCCAGTTTGGACTTTTCCACAGAAACCCTCGCTGCCGTTTCCTGTGGCAAGGAGTCTGTGGAAAACAGCCCGCCCGCCTGTGGAAAGTCTGGGGAAAACCTGTGGATTTCTGAGAAATCTAAATTTGTCCAAAAATTTTTTCTCGCGAGCCCCCTCAGGGCCACTCGACCCGGTAGCGCAAAAACAGCTCCTTAGAGCCACGGTGGCACTCCAGCAGCTCCAGCTGGGGCGGGGATCCCTGCAGTTGCCAGCCCTCGATGCTAGCCGGGGCATCGGCATACCCACTCAGCAACACCGGCGCCAGGGTTACCCACAGCTCATCCAAGCTCCCTGCCTGCAAAAACGCCCCCAAAAGCCGCCCCCCGCCCAGCAACCCCACCCGTTCAATGCCCAAACTGCGCAGGCGGGCCAGCCGTGCCGGCAGATCCCAATCGGCAGCCACCCAGATATCTGCAAAGCCGGTGCGGTTCTCCCAAATCCGGGATCCCTGGGGAGTGGTCCACAGCCAACGGGTGAGGGGCTGCCGAAAAAACGGCAAATCCTCAGGAATATCCCCGCTGCCGGAGCAGATGATCGTCAGAGGCTGAGGGGAGAGGCCCTGCTGGAGTCGGCGTTGGATGAGCTCGGGATCCCGGAGGCGAAGGCTGGTGCCGTAGGCCCGCAGCGTGGCCGCCCCCATAATCAAAGCCTGTTGCCGGGCAGCTTGGTTTTCCAGGTGCCGATAGTCTTCGGCGCTGGCGAAGTGGGGCCTTTGCCCGCGGTGAGCTGCCAGCTTGCCATCCAGACTTTGGGCCAAGATGGCCACCACATGGGGACGAGCCGTTTTCAAAGGCAAATCGGGAGCAATCGGCCAGAATAGAGTTGACAGGGGTCACCCCCTTGCCGCTTTGGTTTTGGGGTCACCTACGCGGGACAAGGATGCTCGGGACATTCCAATCTTCCACCATCCGCATCGAAGTCGAGGCCAGTGCATCGACGATACAGCGCTGCTTGACCGAGGTGGAGTTGTTGCAGCAGTGGATCTGGCCACAGCAATTGCAGGGATCCCTGCCCGCCAGGCTGGAGCCGGGCAGCACCTTTGCCGTCCAATGGGGCCCCCTCTCGATCCTGCACCAAGTGGAAACCCTGCTGCCGGAACGGCTGCGCCTGCTGATGTGGGGCGGAGCCGATGGCTACTGTGATTGGCGGTGGGGGAACGGCTGGGTGCAGTTGCGGGTAGAAGCCGTTTCTCTCTTGCCCTTGGGCTTGGGACAATTGCTGATGCTGCGCCGGCTTCAGCAGTTTGCTCAGAGCCGGGAACAACGGCCTCTTGCAGCTTAAAGATGGACATTCCTGCAACATCCGTGGATCCCCGGCTTGACAAAATGCATCACAGTTGCACTCCCTTACCTTTCTAAGAATTTTCCGACATGATAGCTGTAGTTAAGCTTACTCCTCATGTCCGAGAGGCCCCATGAATCCGTTGACCAGCTCCAGCCCAGCCGCTATTGAGCGGGAAAAGTTCGAGATCCGCTTGGGGGAAGCCCTCAACAAAGCGGGGTTGCTCACCCCCGCCCAGTTGGCTCAGGCCATGTGGGAAAAGGCGGACAGCCCCCTGATGTTGGGGGAGCTGTGTATGCAGCACGGCTGGGTTGCCCCGCAAGATCTCTATCCTTTGATCCCGGTCGAGTTGGTGCGCATCGGCGAGATCCTGGTGCTGCACGGCTACCTGGAGCTGGAGCACGTGTATCAAGCTCTGCTTCAGCAAAAGCACCACCCCGAGCGCAAGTTGGGGGAGATCCTGGTGCAGCAGGGCTGGGTGCAACCCCACTGGTTGGAGTGGGCCCTCGACAAGCAGCAGCAGCTACGGCGACGGCGAGGAGCTGCCAACAGTTGGGAAGTGATGGTGGAGCAGTGGTCCACCATTCCGGATCAGCCTCCCCTCTACGCTTCGCCGCTGCAGGCAGCGCAGCAGGTTCACAAAGCTACCGCGCAATACAAAGCCCAACTGGAGCGCTACCAAGAGCAGGTTGCCGCCCTAAAGGCGCAACTGGAGCAGGAGCGACAGCACCAGCAAGCTACAGCCGAGCAGTTGCGGCAGCAGATTGCTAACTACCAGGCCCAGCAGCAGCGAATGGCCGAGTTGGAAGCCCAACTGG
Organism: Synechococcus sp. H60.3; assembly: GCF_047462295.1. Classification (NCBI taxonomy): domain Bacteria; kingdom Bacillati; phylum Cyanobacteriota; class Cyanophyceae; order Synechococcales; family Synechococcaceae; genus Synechococcus; species Synechococcus sp. H60.3. The sequence continues at coordinate 8,035 of NZ_JANSIY010000101.1, forward strand.
CCGCCCAGATTCAGCAGGGATCCGAGCAACACAGGGCTGCCCAGCAGCGCATTCAAGAGTTGGAGGAGCAGCTCCAAGCCCAGCAAGATCGGGGATCCGCGCAAGTCCAGGCCCTGGCCAAACAGTTGCAAGCTTCCCAAGCCGAGCTGGAGACCTTACGTCGCCGCTGCCACGAGCTGACAGAATGGCAATCCCAGGCCAAACCCAAGCTGCAAGAGCTGGGATCCCGGCTGCAGCAGCACCAGCAAACGGAAGCCCACCTGCGCCAGACGCTGGAGCAGAAGGAAGCCCAACTGGCCACCCTGAGCCAATCGTTGCAGGAGCACCAGCACCAACTCCAACTGGCTCAATCGACGAAAACTCGCCTCATCGCCGACCTGGCCCACGCTCGCCAAGAAGCCGCCGAGACCATCCACCGGCTGCAGATGCAACTGCAGGAAACTCAAGCCCGACTCCAAGAAACCCAAGCCCAGCTCCAACAGGCCCAAGAGCAGGTGCGTCAGCTCCAAGCCCAACTGCAAGCAGTTCAGACACAGCCAGCCCCTCCCCCTGCCACCGTACCTACGGCCCAGCAACAAGTCCCGCCGCAGGCCATCTCAACGCCGACTGTAGCCGCAAGAGCAGCAGAAGGGGAATTACCGCCCCAAGGGTATTTGGGAGAAGAGGACTTGGAAGCGCTGCAGCGGGCCACCCCTTGGGTGCAGCGGATCTTGACCCAATTGCGGGCAGCCGGCCTCCTCGACAATGCTGGCATCGAAGCCGTCATCCATGCCTGGGAAACAGAGGGCGGCACCTTCACGGATGTGCTGACCCACCACAGCGGCCTCAAGCCAGAGACGGTCAAGTTTTTCAGCGAAGACGGCTACTCTGTGTACCTAGCAGGTGGACGGCATGTAGCCGACTACCTTAAGGCTTCGGGGCTGGTCAGCGCCGTCCAAATCGAACAGATTCAGAAGCACCTGCCGCCGGGGGGATCCCTGTGTCAGGCGCTTGTCGAAGCCGGGATCCTGTCGCAAGCCACCGCCCTCTACTTTGAGCGCCACTTCGGCGGCAAAAAGCCCCGCCGCTCCCTGCGGGAAGAGCTGATGTTGTGAGAGTGGGTCGGGAATCCGCACCTCTTTCCCATCTCTTGCACCGGCAAGGAATCCGAGGGCAAACATGGGCTGCCTGCAGACCCCATGCGTCCACTGAAGTTACAGCCTGTTAATTTAAAATAGGGTACAGTTTTTAAGAGGAAGGAGAGAAGGGAATGCCAACCCATTCTTTGGATCTACGGCAAAGGGTCGTGGCAGCTTATCTGGC
>NZ_JANSIY010000102.1:0-9227 GCF_047462295.1 Synechococcus sp. H60.3
GGCATCTGCCTGCAGGAAGAGCCCGCCTGCCTGCAGAGGTTCAAGGGCAAACGAAGTGAGATCCAAGTAGCCGCCTGTAGCGACGGGTTGCTCATCGACAGCGCCCAGCAGCAAGGACTGGGTGAGGGGTTCTGCCACAATGGCCTGCAGGGAGTAGGTGGATCCCGGCTTGACCGCCTCGGGCAACTCGAAGGTGACGGTGGGGGGTGCCGAGCCGGAGATGAGGGTGCTAGACTCCCGCAGGACTTCTTGGTCTACGAGCAGCAGTTGTCCTGGATTGGCCACATCCGGGCGGTAGCGGTTGCGCACCAGGGCGGAAGCCTTGACCTGAAACTCCCCCCGTGCTGAAGCTTGGGATCCCTGCACTTGGCTGGCGATCTCGGCCACGATCTCGGGGCCCACCTGCCGCCAAGAGACAATTTGAGCTGAGTAGGTCAATTGGGGATGAGCCTCCCACAGCTGGCGGATAGCTTCCTCCACCTCTTGTCGATCCAGGCCGTCCCGGTGGCGGAAGTTGGGGCTGTAGCCAGCCATCACCCCTGGCAAGTCGCGGCGGTTGGCAGCGTCTATCTGCTTTTGCAGCCACTCTACGAGCGAGGCTGGCGGCGGGCTAGAGACTTGCCGTTGGATCCCGCTTTCTAGGCGGACGGGGGCAGCTTGGGCCGGCAGCTTGGCAGGGAAAGGGATCCCCCCGCTCAGGGCCAAAACTAGGGGCCAAAGCCAAGAGGTGGATCGAGAGCTCAAACTGGGTGCCTCCGGCGGCAAATCTGCCTTTAGTTTAGCTTGCTGAAGGTTTAGTGTTGCCCAACGCGATTGGGCCTGGGTTTATCCTGGGAGCTGGGTTCTCTGCGAGGTGTGCATGGCATCCCACCACTCTCCTGCTTTCCTGGCTTTGGTTAACGAGGCCAAAAGCCGCATCCAAGAGCTCACCGTTGAACAGGTGAGGCAAAAACAACTGCAAGGGGATCCCTTCTACCTAGTCGACGTGCGGGAAGAGTCGGAGTGGCAGGCCGGCCACATTGTCGGCGCCATTCACTTAAGCAAAGGCATCATCGAGCGGGATATCGAGAAGGTGATTCCAGATAAAGAAGCCGAGATTGTCCTCTACTGTGGTGGCGGCTTTCGCTCGGCGCTAGCAGCCGACAACCTGCAGAAAATGGGCTACCGCCGCGTGATCTCCATGGACGGCGGCATCCGCGCTTGGCGAGAGGCTGGCTTTCCCGAAGAGCGCTAGAACCTAGCCCCTCTCCTGGAGGGGGTTCGCGGTAGCCAACGGTTTTTTCGGTGCTAGTTGGGAAAACACCAGGTCGCCGAAAAACACGGCGCAGAAGCCCTTGGCTCCTGCTTTGTAGTCCACCACCAAGTAGCCGCTTCCTCTATGTTCCGTCTGCTTTCCCAAAGAGAACTATATTGGTCTCTAGGGCCATCGGCCCAGATCTCCCTCTTGTCCCTGCCATGCTCCAAACCCTGCCCCGCTTGGATATTGCCGCCCGTTTGCAGCAGTTGCGCCAGCTTTTGCAGGAACAAAATCTGGATGGGTTTTGGGTGCCCTCGGCTGATGAGCACCTCAATGAGTATTTGCTGGAATACCGCAAGCGGCGGCAGTGGATTACAGGCTTTACCGGCTCGGTGGGGGATGCTCTGATTAGCCGGGACAGGGCCTGGCTGTGGGTGGATCCCCGCTACCACGAGCAGGCGGAGCGGGAAGTGGATCCCAACCTGTTTACCGTCATCAAAGGCGGCCTGCCGGAGCAGCCCAGCCTGATGGAGATCGTAGAAGAGCTGGGATCCGGCTTTCGCCTAGGAGTGGATCCCTTCACGGTATCAGTGGCTACCTACCGCCAGTTGCAGACCCACGCTCAAGCCGGGGGAGTGCTGCTGCTGCCGGTTAGCGAAAACCCGCTGGACAAGCTGGCCAAGGAAGCTAGCCAAGCCCTTTTGCAGCAACCCATCTATCCTGTCCCTGCCCAGCTCTGCGGTGCTACTGCCAGCGACAAGCTGGCCCAGGTGCGCCAGGAGATGCGTCGCAAGCGGGTGGGATTGTTGCCCCTAACCAAGTTGGACCAGGTAGCTTGGCTGTTTAACCTGCGCGGCTCTGACATCCCCTACAACCCAGTGTTCCGCGCCTACGCGCTGGTCGCCCTGGAGAGGGTTGCCCTGTTTACTGACCTGGAGCGCCTCACGCCCTCGGCTCGGCAAATGCTGGTGGAAGCCGAGGTCGAGCTCTGGCCTTACGAGGCCTACCCGGAACAGCTGCCCCAGTGGGCCAAGGGCTACGGGCCGGTGGGATTGGATCCCAAGCAGACCACTCAGGGCACCCAAGAGCTGCTGCAAGGGATCCCCTGTCGCGAGCTGGATCACCCTGTGGAGGCCCTCAAGGCGGTGAAAAACCCCACTGAGCTGGAGCAGATGCGGCTAGCTAACCGCAAGGCCAGCCGGGCCAAGATCCGCACCCTGGCTTGGATTGACCGGCAAATTCAAGCGGGGATCCCCATCAGCGAAGCCGATGTGGCGGCCACTATGGCAGCCCACTACCGCGAGGAAGGGGATTGGGTGGGCCTGAGCTTTAACACCATTGCCGGGGCCGGCGCCAACAGCTCCATTGTCCACTACGGCACCCCGGATCCTCAGAAGTTCCTGCAGCCAGGCGAGTTGTTTTTGTTGGATTCGGGATCCCACTACCTGGGGGGCACTACCGACGCTACCCGCACCATCTGGATTGGCCCGCAACCGGCAGATCCCTTGTGCCAGCGGCGCTACACCGAGGTGCTGAAAGCCCACATCCAGTGCGCCCGCCAGATCTTCCCCCCGGATACCTACGGGGTCTCCTTGGATGGCATTGCCCGCTCCAGCCTCTGGCAGGCAGGGCTGGACTACGGCCACGGCACCGGCCACGGCGTTGGCGCCTTCTTGAACGTCCACGAGGGGCCCAATGGGATCCACCGCCGCGCCACCACCCCCTTCAAGGTGGGTATGATCACTAGCATTGAGCCGGGCTACTACCAGCCGGGCTGGGGTGGAATTCGCTTGGAAAACCTCTATGAAGTGGTTGCCCTTCCAGAGCCGGAGGGCTGGATGGGCTTTCGCTCCCTAACTTGGATCCCCTTTGATAGGCGCTTGATTGACTGGAATCTGCTAGGCAAGGCGCAACGGGCCTGGCTTGATGAGTATCACCGCCAGGTTTACGCCCTGCACCAGGCCAGCCTGCCAGAAGAGGATGCCGCCTGGCTAGCGTGGGCCTGCGGCCTCGCTGAGTAAGACTGCCTCTGGTCAGCCCCTTCCAAGTCTGCTTAGAGCCCCAGAACCCCGACCGCCAGCAGCACCTCCAGCGACAAGAGATCCCGCCATGAACCCGACAACCCAACATCGGCTCATCCTCAAAATTGTGGCCGGCTCCGCTTGGGCCGATGGGCACCTAGAACCGCAGGAATTGGCCTATCTGGGATCCCTGCTGCGCCGCTATGATTTGGAGCACGATACCGAGCTGCGAGAGCTGATCCAAGAGCCCATCCCGATGGCGCAAACGGAGCGCTGGATGGCCGATTATCTGGCCCAGGCCACCGAAACCGAGCGCCTGCAACTTTTGGGGGCAATCGGCAACCTGATGATGGCCGACAATACCGTTTCCTCCGAAGAGCACAACCTTTTGGATGACTACTACACCCTCATGGCAGAGATCCCACCTCGCCCAGAATCGGCACCCAATCTGGTGAAGGGCGTGGGGCAATTTTTCCGGCGCGTGGTCAAAGCGGTGAGGGAAGGGATTTCTTAATCAATTCTTAGCCGAAAAATAGGGTTCCCTTAACCTGTATGAATTGTAACTTGCTTCTGGAATAGGCATAAGCATGGAAAAAGCTAAAGATTTGCCTTGGATTCTCTAGAACGACTAGGTTTCATGGACAAATAGAAGAGGCTGTGCTAGACCGAAGTTGTCGGTCGGGGCGGGGCTATGGCTGAGCGTTATAGACAAGTAGAGCGGGTCGGATTCGGCTCGCGGCTGGCCAGTTCTTTTGTATCGGTGTTTGTTGGATTGATTTTATTTTTGGGATCGTTCTGGCTTTTGTTTTGGAATGAGGGGCGGGTCAACCTTGCCCAAGTGGCAACTGGGGCCATTGAAATCAGTCCATTGGGCTCGCCCTCTGCACCTCTTGGAAGATTAGTATCGCTCACAGGCCCAATGACCAGTAACGAGCTTTTGGGTGATCATCTCTTCCTGCGGCCGGGGCCCTATATTGCCGTCAGCCGCAAGGCAGAAATGTATGCTTGGGAAGAGGAGAAAGAAACTCGCACTCAAGAGGAGTTTGGTGGATCGGAAGTCAGAGAGACAATCTATACTTACACCAAAGTCTGGACAGAAAACCCTGAAGATTCAAGCCGGTTTTATCGCAGCAGTGAGCACGTCAACCCACCGATGCCTTTTTCCAGCCAACTCTTTCGAGTCAGCCAGGCTCAAATTGGGAATTACCGAATTGGGATGCAAGATTTGCAGATCGAAACTCCCTCCGCTGTTCCTCTGGATCCCCAAACATTGATCCCGGGGATCCAAGCTAGAGTGGAAGGCTCTTATGTTTTCAAGGGGCGGGGAACCCTGGCCAATCCACAAATCGGCGATATGAGAACTTCGTACACTGCCTTGTACAGCGGAACTCAGGCAACCGTCTTTGGGCGTTTGGCCAGCCCCAATAGCCTAGAGAGCTATCTGGGGCCGCGCAACGTTCGATTTTATCGGCTATTTGCAAGCGATCGATTTGCAGCCATTGAGCGGCTTGCTGCAGAACACACTGCCCTAACTTGGATCCTGCGCTTTGTGGGATTCTTGATGATGTGGATCGGGGCCGACTCTTTCTTTACCCCCCTTCATACAATGCTTAGCATCTTTCCTTTTCTAAGTGGCCTTGGGCGATTCATGACGAGAGTGGTCACCTTTTTCATAGCCTTGGTTTTAACAGGGACGACTATTCTGATCTCGTCTATAGTGTATAATCCGTTGGTGCTGCTCCTCTGTTTGGCTGTGGCGGGAGTTTTCATCCTTAACGTGCTGGGGCGACGTCCCAGACGGCAAGTGTCAGGTTTTTAAGAGTTCCTCTACCAGCACAGCAAAGAGCTTACAGCGCTGCTGCATCCATTCCAATATGGCTACCCTGTATTTATCGTTGGCCCATGAGTTTGTACAGTTGCTCTCCGACGATCTGGATGCCGCTGAGGATGCGCTCTTCCGGTTGGTAGCTGAAGGCGAGGCGCAAGGCGTGATCCCCTTGGCCATCGGCAAAGCAGTGGGTACCCGGCAAGAAAGTTACCCCTAGCGCCCGGGTGGCCTGCAGCAAGGCGTTGGCACTCAGGGGAGGGGGCAGCTCGCACCAGATAAAGAATCCACCCCCAGGGGCCTCCACCTTAACTTCAGGGGGAAAACATTGAGCGATGGCCTCCAACATCAGGTGGCACTTTTCTCGGTAACGGCGGATCAAAAGCTGAATGTGGCTCTCTAGGCGGCCTTCCCCGCAGTAGCGGGCCACCACCCGGCCCAAAAAAGGTCCCAGGGATCCCTCGCTACGAAACATCTCCAAGCGGCGGATGATCTCGGGATGGCCACAGGCCCAGCCCACCCGCACCCCCGGCACCACAATCTTGGAAAAGGTGCCCACGTGCAGAACCCAGCCCTCTTCATCCAGCGCGGCCAAACTGGGCAAGGGATCCCCGACAAAGCGTAGGTCGTAGTAGGCCTCGTCCTCCACCACCACCACGCCGTATTCAGCCGCCAATTGCACCAGCTTCTGCCGCCGCGGCCAAGAGAGGGTGCAGCCCCTGGGATTGTGAAAGGTGGGAATGGTGTAGATAAAGCGGGGCCGGATCCCTTGGCGGGCTAGCTCGCGCAACACCTCTTCCAGGCAATCCACCACCATGCCCTCCCCATCCACGGGGATCGAGATCAGACGCGCCCCTGCCGCCGCAAAACGGCTGACCGCGCCCATGAAGGTGGGCCCCTCCACGATCACCATATCCCCCGGCTCCACAAAGACCTGGGGTAAGAGGCCAAGGATTTGCCCAGAGCCATAGCCGATCAAGAGGTTTTCCGGCTGCGCCTCCACCCCTCTGGCCCGCATCAACTGCTGCACCACCTCGATCAGCCCGGCAAAAGTGCCGCCGTAATTGAGGGCAGCATCTCCCTCTTCCGCCAACACCTCCGCTGTCGCCCGCGCCAGGTCGGCCTTGGGAAACAACCGCGGATCCGCCAGGCCAAAGGTAAAACTGGTTACTACCGGCACGGCCCCAGGGATCTCCGCGCCAAAAGGAGGCGGGATCACCGCCTGAGCCCGCCGGGCAAACAGGGTCTCTGAGAGGGGCCGCATCGGGAGCTTCAAGGCAGGAGAAGAGCTTAGGCCAACGCTTGCCACGATAACAAGAACGAGCTGGCCAAGAGCAGGGATCCCAGAACTCGCCGCCAACTCCGGCAGGGGATCTCCGCCAAGACGCCGCCGGCACTCAGGCACAAAAAGGGCAGGGCCACCAGGCCCCAACGGGCGCTTTGCTGCAACAGGTTCATCTGTGGCTCCCAAAGCCACACCGCCAGCACCCCCATCCACAGGACATGGCCCAAACCAGCCAAGCTGAGCAGGGTTTGTTGGCGTTCCGCCCAGGGCCAACCCAGCCGCACCAAGGCCAGCCCCAGGGGCAACATTAAGGTGGCCAGAACAGCCAGGCCGCTTTGGCTAGTGAGCGAATAGGACACCGTCGCCGTAGGAAAGCGCTCCGTCCCGGTGAAGGGATTGGCGGGCAGCTCAACCCGCACCAACCAGGAGAGGCCAATCACCAGCAGCAGCCAGAGTAGCCCTTGCAACCGCTGCCGCGGCCAATGTTGGCTAGTCCATAGCGTCCCCCAGAGCAGGGCCAAGGGCCAAACTTTGTAGCTCAGGGCACAGGCCAGCGCCAAACCGCCCCAGCGCAGGCGGGATCCCGGCCCAGCACCGCTGCTGACCAACAAGACCAGGCTGGCCAAGATCTCGTCGCCCGGCTCCAACCCCTGGGTCAGCACCCAGGGGCTGAGTCCCCATAGGCCAGCACTCCAGAAATTGCCCCAGCTCCAGCACAGCAGCAGCACGGCCAGGCAGGCCAGGGCCGAGACAGCTCGCAGGATCCCTTCGGGGGGGATCCCGGTGCCCTCAACCAGCCAGGGCAGTAGCCCGTTCGCAATTGAGTGGTAGAGAGGGAGTTCCGCCTGAACAGGGGGCAGGGATCCCTGAGGGCTGCTGATGGGCCAAGCGCGCCACCACGGCAGATGGGCCAGCTCTCCTAAGGAGCGGAGACGTTGCCCCAGCAGCAACCCCATCCCTCCCCACAGCAGCCAGTGGCCCATCCAACTAAGTCCGTCTGGGCGTTGGTGCCGACGTTTGCCTGCCCTGGACAGGCTTAGTTGAGGAAAAGAGGAACGAGACAGCCTTTTGCCCCGCGGAGGCATGGCAGGGGGAAACTTCATAGGGTAGGCCTAGTCAACTCTAGATCGCCCGTCAAGGGACACCCAGCCTGCTGCCAGCGACGAATGGCTTGGGCGGTCAGTCCTTCGGTGACGTCGCGGATGGGAACACCGGCGCCGGTAACTTGCAGGCGCACCACCTGCCAGGGATCCCCAGGTGCAGCCCGCAGCACATAAGCTTCATAGGCCAGCTGCAGGGTTTCGCTGCGCCGACCGGCCAGGGGGTTGTCCTCCTGCTCGGGCTGCTGGGGCAGAACCAAGCGGCGCTCCAGCGTGGTGAAATACAAGCGAAAGCTTTGGGAAGCCGAGGCGGCTGGGCTATCCGGCAGAAGCTGGGCCAGCTCCTCGGCAGAGAGAAGTTCCACCTCTGGCTGGCCCACCAGCACTACCTGGAAGTCTGAGCGGGAGCGGCTCAAGGCCAAATTGAGAAACAAAGGCAACTGCTCCGCCAGGGCCTCGGCCCAGGTTTGCGGGTCGGAGGCACAGATCTCCTCTTTTGCCCAAGCAGGGGCAAGGCTGCCCAAGCTCAAAACCAGCCATAAACCCAGTCCCCACCCTCGTCTGGCAGATCTGTGGCCCAAGGCTTATTTCTCCCCAGATGGTCGCGTCCACAGAGTAAACTTCCCCCGACTGAAGTCGGGAGCTTAGGGACTCCGTCCCGCTCACGGGAACAGTAGCCCTCTTGCTGCGCGGCTGTTGGTTGACACATTCCCGCTCGCGCCAGCGGGCCGTAGGCCTCTGTCGCCTCCAGCTTTGCAGCTTGCGACGCAGACACCTTGAGCTTGCAGGAGATAGTTAGAACTTGGGTCATGCTCCATCATGGGAGTAGGAGCTATCCCCCCTACAGTATACGGTGGGGTATCTTGCGAGGGAGGCGCCACTTTGGCCACTAAAGTTCCAGAGTCGCTTTCCTCCCCACACTAAAGTGCAGGGCCCGCAGCTTTACCCTCCGTGAATTATCCAACAGCATCCTCCAGGGCTTGGAGGCGGTACAAGGCAGCCACGGGATCCGCAGCCGCCGTGATGGGGCGGCCCACCACCAAATAATCGGCCCCTGCTCGCAGAGCTTCTGCAGGGGTACAGACCCGCTGCTGGTCGTCCCCCGCTTCTGGATCCCCAAAGCGGATCCCTGGGGTTACCAGCAGCACCTCCGGCCCCAAAGCCTGCCGCAGCCGCCCCACTTCCTGGGGGGAGCAGACCAGCCCACTCACGCCTTGATCCAGAGCTAGCCGCGCCAACTGCAACACATAGTCGCCGGGATCCCGCTCAACGCCCAACTCCTGCCGCACCTGGTCGGGACCAAGGCTGGTGAGAAGAGTGACTGCCAACAGCCGGCAAGAACTGCCCTGGGTGGCGGCCACTGCTGCCCGCAACATGGCACTGCCGCCAGCGGCATGAACGGTGAGCAGATCCACCCCATAACCAACGGCCACCTGAGCGGCCCGCCCCACTGTGTGGGGAATGTCGTGCAGCTTTAAATCGAGAAAAATGCGCTTGCCCCGTCCCTTAAGGGCCTGAAAAATCTGAGGGCCAACAGCCGTGAACAACTCCAGGCCCACCTTCCACCACAGCACCTGCGGCAGGCGATCTACCCACTCCAGGGCTTGATCCCAAGAAGCGGTATCCAGAGCAACAATGAGGCGGCTACCCTGCATGGCGGAAGCTCTCGAGCCGACTAACGCGAAGGGATCCGCTCCCGCGGCTCATAGTGAGGGCAGCCTTCACAGGGGCCATAGGGGTTAACTGCACAGCGCAACTC
>NZ_JANSIY010000103.1:0-9213 GCF_047462295.1 Synechococcus sp. H60.3
CAACCCAACTGAAATTTCCTCCCCCCCCATTGGATCCCTCCCCCCTCTCTTTCCAGAAAGTCCGCGGGTGGCCCAGATCACCTGCCTTCCAGGCGCTTCCGCCCTCTCCTGCAAAACCCGTCGTTCTACGGCCTGTGGATCTCCTTTGCCATCGGCACCCTGATCGGCTTAAGTGCTATTGGGATTTCCGGCCCCGTGGGGGAGGAGCTGGTCGGTCTGGATCCTACCTCGGCTGCCAACAGCGTGGCCTTTTTTGCCCTGTTCAATGGGATCAGCCGTCCTTTGTTGGGCTGGTTGGCCGACCGACTCCAACCCTATCAGGTCACCGCCGGATCCTACGGGCTGATCTTGCTGGCTTGTGGGCTGATGCTTCTGCCTCCTCAGGTATCTCCCCTGCGCTACTGGGTGGCTTTTTCCTTACTGTGGTTCTGCCTAGGGGGGTGGCTGGCCATGGCTCCCACCCTGACTTTGCGCCTGTTCGATCCCGAACGCTATGCCCAGAACTACGGCATCGTGTTTACAGCCTATGGGGTTGGGGCTTTGACGGGAACTCTAATCACAGGCCAAATCCGCGATAGGCTGGGCAGCTATAGCTACACCTTTTACGGAATGGCTGCCCTGGCACTGGTGGGGATCGGGGTGGCCAGGGTTTTCTTGAGGGAGAAGCCACAGGATCCGCAGGTCAACTGAGCGCAGGCAAACAAAAGTTGAGGACGCCGCTGGTTTCCCTGAGAGAGTCAGGCCTCCCCGGCCGTTTCCTGCCTTGGAAGACGCTGTCTGCGGAAGTGACTATCATATCCTTAACCTTGTTGCGAGTAGCGGTGCATGTCAGGCTCCGAGGGCTGGGCAATGGGGCCAGAAAGCGCCTGGTGGCTCCCCCTCTACGGCTGGGTGGGGACAGCCCTGGCTCTGCCCTGGGCCAGTGGCTGGGTCAGGCGCAGCGGCCCGCGCCCGGCAGCTTACCTCAACATTGGGCTGACTTTGGCGGCCTTGATCCACAGCCTCCTCCTTTTGAGGCAGGTGTGGGGCCGGGATCCCTGTATCCTCAACTACCCCTGGTTTCGGGTGGCCGATCTGGATTTGACCCTGTCTTTGGAGATCTCGCCCCTGACGCTGGGGGCGGTAGTCTGGGTGAGCGGCCTGAGTTTGCTGGCCCAGATCTACGCCCTGGGGTATTTGGATAAGGACTGGGGCCTGGGCCGCTTTGCCGCCTTGATGGGCTTTTTCGAGGGGGGGATGACAGGGATCGCCCTCAGCGATTCGCTGTTTTTCAGCTACGCGCTGCTGGAGATGCTGACGCTTTCCACCTATCTGTTGGTGGGCTTCTGGTACGCCCAGCCGCTGGTGGTTACTGCAGCGCGGGATGCTTTTCTCACCAAACGGGTGGGAGACCTGTTGCTGTTGATGGGGGTGGTGGCGGTTTCCAACTTCTCCGGCTCTTTGACCTTTTCCGGCCTGCGGGACTGGGCGGCTACGACCAGCTTGGATCCGACTTGGGCGGCCTTGATGGGGTTGGCTTTGATTGCAGGGCCGCTGGGCAAGTGCGCCCAGTTCCCGCTCCACCTGTGGCTGGATGAGGCCATGGAGGGGCCCAACCCGGCTTCGATCCTGCGCAACTCGGCGGTGGTAGCCTGCGGCGCTTTTGTCTTGATCAAGCTGCAGCCCCTTTTGGCTCTCTCTCCCCTCACCGATGGGGTGCTGGTGGCCATCGGCACGATTACGGCTATAGGGGGATCCCTAGTGGCCTTGGCGCAAATCGACCTTAAGCGCACCTTCTCCTACTCCACCAGTGCCTACCTAGGCTTGGTGTTTGCAGCGGTGGGGACGGGGCAGCCGGATTTGGCCCTGGAGCTGCTGCTCATGCACGGCCTGGCCAAGGCGCTGCTGTTTATGGGGGTGGGATCCCTCATCTACACCACTTCTACCCAGGATCTGACGGAGCTGGGGGGCCTAGGGAGCCGCATGCCGGCTACCCTGGCCGCCTTTGCCGTGGGATCCCTGGGGATGGTGGCTCCACTGGGGTGCTTTTGGACTCTCATTCGCCTGGCGCTGGTGTACAGCGAGCCGGCCCTGATGGGGGTGTTGCTGCTGGTTAACGGGCTGACGGCTTTGAATCTGGCGCGGGTGTTTGGTCTGGTCTTTTTGGGATCCCCGCAGCCCAAGACGCGCCGCGCGCCTGAGGTGGGCTGGCTGATGGCCCTGCCCATGGTTATCCTGACAGTGCAGAACTTGCTGATGCCCTGGCTCTTCTGGCGCTGGGGGCTTTATCCCGCTTGGATCCCGGAGCTGCAGCAGATGGCTGTCTTGCTGGGGACCGCAGGGTTGCTGGGAGCCAGTGTTGGTGCCTGGCTGTACTGGGGAGGCCGGCGGCGGCTGCGCCTGCCCTGGCCGGAGCTGCAGGATCTCTTGGCCCAGGATTTCTACACCGGGCAGCTCTACCAGGCGCTGCTGGTGCAGCCGGTCAGCGCCCTCTCCCGCGGACTGGAATGGCTGGATCGCAACGGGGTGGATGGCCTGGTGAACGGGGTGAGCCTGGCTTTTTGGTTTAGCAGCGAAGCCCTCAAGTACACCCTGTCGGGGCGGATGCAGCTCTACGTGCTGATCATTGTCATTGGGGTCGTGGTGGTTACCGCTTGGCTGCTGCGTTCGCCCCATTTGGGATTGGCCTATTGAGTGGGAGGAAGCGATGCTCAGCCTTTTGGTCGGGATCCCGTTGTTGGGCAGCATCTTGGTGGGGCTGATCCCCGAGCGAGCGGGGAAGGGCCTGCACCGGACTTTGGCTTTGGGGTTTGGCCTGGCTTTGTTGGGGCTGGGCTTGGGATTGCTGCTGCTTTTGGATCCTCAAGAGCAAGGGATCCAGATGGCCGAACGAGTGGCCTGGATCCCGCAGTTGGGCTTGGTTTATGAGCTGGGGGTGGACGGGATCTCCCTGCCGCTAGTGGTGATGACTGGCTTGCTGGTGTTGATTGCCCTTTGGGCCAGCGGCCAGGTGGAGCGGCCTCGCCTCTACTACAGCTTGGTGTTGCTGCTGGCAGCCGCCATTGCGGGGGCTTTTCTGGCCCAGAACTTGCTGCTATTCTTCCTGTTCTACGAAGTTGAGCTGATCCCGCTTTATCTGCTGATTGCCATCTGGGGCGGGCCGCGGCGCACCTATGCTGCCACCAAGTTTTTGGTCTACACCGCTGTCTCTGGTATTCTGCTGCTGATTGGCTTTTTCGGCCTCAGTTGGCTGAGCGAGGTTCACAGCTTTAGTTACACCGTTCTGCAGGCCCACCCCTTGCCCCTGCTGCAGCAGCTTTTGTTGCTTGTTCCCATCCTGCTGGGGCTGGCCATCAAGATCCCCTTGGTGCCCTTCCACACCTGGCTGCCGGATGCCCACGTGGAGGCTTCCACCCCCATTTCGGTGCTCTTGGCGGGGCTCTTGCTCAAGTTGGGCACCTATGGCCTGGTGCGTTTTGGCCTACAGCTTTTGCCGGCTGCCTGGGAGCAAGCCGGGCCCTGGCTGGCCAGTTGGGCGGTGGCCAATGTGCTGTATGGATCCCTGAACGCCTTGGTGCAGCAAGATATGAAAAAGCTGGTGGCCTACAGCTCCATTGCCCATATGGGCTACATTCTCCTGGCCACGGCGGCGGCCACCCCCCTCTCCTTGGTGGGATCCCTATTCCAGATGGTGAGCCACGGCCTGATTTCCTCGCTGCTGTTTCTGCTGGTGGGTGCCGTCTACGCCAATACCGGCACGCGGGATCTCAGGTTGCTGCGGGGATTGCTCAACCCGGAGCGGGGCTTGCCGCTTATTGGCAGCTTGACGGTGTTGGGGGTGATGGCCAGCGGCGGCACGCCCGGCCTGGTGGGCTTTATTGCCGAGTTCACCCTCTTTCGGGGCAGCTTTCCCGTCTTCCCCCTGCAGACGCTGCTGTGCATGGTGGGGACAGGATTGACGGCGGCCTACTTTCTGCTAATGGTGAACCGTGTCTTTTTCGGGCGCCTCTCGGAAGTGGCCATTGCCATGCAACGACATGCCGCCGGAGAACGCCTGCCTGCTGTAGTTCTAGCAGTGCTGGTGGTGTGGCTCGGCCTCCAGCCTGCCTGGGCAACCCATTGGGTGGAGTCCACCGCCGCTCACTGGGCCAGGCCGGTGGTTCTCAATCTTGCTGAAGCAGGCAGGCCGATCACTGCTTTCGGGCCTGGGTCATCTTCGTTGTGACGATTTGGTGAGATCGACTGGGTTTTTGTTGTTGTCTCAACCGCTGCTTCTCCCATGACTGCTACCCTGGTTCCCGCTCCTTCCTGTTTCTTTCTGGCCGGCTTAGATCCTCTAGAGCAATGGCGACTGGCTCCTATTCTCCAACGCCTAGAGGCAGGGGGAGCCCTTGTGCCGGATTCCCCCAGCAACCGGCTGGAGGTGATCGGCATCCTCCATAGCTACGGCCGGGTGCTGGATGCCTACTCCCAGAATTTAATCTTCATTGCCGACCACCAATTTTTGGAGCTGTTCCCCGCTTTTAAGTACTTTAACGGCGAAATTACGCCGGGCAAATGGCTGCGCTACCTCTGGCACGATCGCATCAACTACGAGTTTGCCGAATACTGCATGAAAGCCATGCTCTGGCATGGGGGGGGCGGTCTGGATCGCTATCTGGATACTCCCGAATTTGTCGAGCGGGCCAAGGTGGCCATTCGGGCCAAGTTCCGCTTCAACCCCCTTCTGCAGGGCCTTAACTTCCTCTGCCCCGACTTTGCGCTGGAACAAGTGCGCATGCTGGCCATGTACAGCGGCCTGGGCCAGTTTTGGCGGGTGATGAGCGATCTCTTCCTGACCCTGGCCAAGCGCCACGAGAGCGAACCCCAGCTCACCCTTGCCGACGTGGTGGCCCACATCCAGCAGGGGTTGGTGGCAGCCGCCAACAAGCCCATCACCTACGCTCCCTGCATCTGGGGCCACCGCTACGAGATCATCCCCCTGTCGGCGGGGCTGACCTTCCTGCCCGACACGGCCCTGCCCTACGTGGAAGCCGTGTTTTTCCGCTCTTTCCCCTTCATGGGCACAGTCTCCTACAACGCCCAGGCGCACCAGATCCCAGTCGAGCAGGCGGACTTCGCCTATGGAGCCCTCTATGCCGATCCGCTGCCGGTGGGGAGTGCCGGGATCCCACCCACCCTCTTGATGCAGGATATGATGCGCCACCTGCCTGAGTCTTTGCGGGAGCACTACCGCCGCCAGCCGCGCGGGGAAGATGACCTCAGGGTGAAAATCTGCCTCAGCTTCCAAAAGGCCATGTTCTGCGTTACCACTGCCGCCCTGCGGGCCCTTGCCCCCTTTCCTCTGGAAACCCAGGATCCAGAGCAGCAGTCGGCTAACCGCGAGTTCCTTGCCCCTTGGCTGCAACGCCTGCTGGGATCCCGTCTGTTAAGTGTGCAAGACTAATGTTGGTTCTGTCGTTTTTCCAGGGACGCTTGGAGCGATATCTGGCTCGCCAGAAGAGCAGGGGCTGCTTTGTAACACCCTACGTCTGTAGCTCCCGCGCAGCGGTGGCTAGGGGATCCCATTTTCGGATACAATGTCTTGTCTGATTGAGGAGTAGGGTGGCGTAGCCAAGTGGTAAGGCAGAGGTCTGCAAAACCTCTATGCGCCAGTTCGAATCTGGCCGCCACCTCTTAAACCTGACCTCCCTGGCGGGACACGCATGAAAGACAAGTTGATGTTGATGATCCCCGGCCCCACTCCCGTTCCCGAGAGTGCGCTGCTGGCCATGGCGCGGGGGCCTATCGAGCACCGCAGCAAAGAGTTCACCGCCATCCTGGAAGAGGTGACGGAGGGGCTGCGTTGGCTGCACCAGACTACTTCCGATGTGTTTGTCTTTGCCTCCAGCGGCACCGGGGCCATGGAAGCCGGGATCCTCAACACCCTCAGCCCAGGGGAACGGGTTTTGGTGGGGGTCAACGGCAAGTTTGGCGAGCGCTGGGCCGAGATGTCGGAGCAATTTGGCCTGCAGTGCGAGCGGATAGAAACCCCCTGGGGCGTGCCCTATCCCGTCGAGGTCTTCCAAGAAAAGCTGGCCGCCGACCGGGAGAAGACCATCAAGGCGGTCATTCTCACCCATTCGGAAACCTCTAGCGGCGTGGCCAACGATGTGCAGGCCATTGCGGCTGCCGCCCGCGAGCATGGGGAAGCGCTGGTGATTGTGGATGCGGTCACCAGTTTGGGGGCGATGCCAGTGCCCATGGACGAGTGGGGCTTGGATGTGGTGGCCTCTGGATCCCAGAAGGGCTACATGATCCCGCCGGGGCTGGGGTTTGTGGCCGTCAGCCCGCGGGCCATGGCTGCTGCCGAGCGCTCTCGCTTTCCCAAGTACTACTGGAGCTTCAAGCTGGCCCAAAAAGCCCTACGCCAGGGCACCACTCCCTTTACCCCGGCAGTAAATCTGTTTTACGCCTTGCAAGTTACCCTGCGCCTGATGCGGGCGGAAGGGTTGGAGGCCATCTACCGTCGCCACGACCGCTTGGCCCAGGCCACCCGCGCCGGTGTCAAGGCGCTGGGGCTGAAGCTTTTGGTGAACCCAGAGTCGGCGGCCAGCCCCTCGGTAACAGCCGTGCTGGCTCCCGAAGGGATCAACGCCGACACTATCCGCAGCACCCTGAAGAAGCATTTCGACATTGCCCTTGCCGCTGGCCAAGACCACCTCAAGGGCAAGATCTTTCGCATCGGCCACCTGGGCTTTGTGAGCGACCGAGACATTCTCACCACGCTGGCTGCTCTCGAGTCAACCCTGCACACACTGGGCTACAGCGACTTCTCTCCTGGAGCAGCCCTCAAGGCTGCTGAAGAGATCTTGACCAACCCTTAGGGATCCCTGGCCACTACTGTAGTTCTCCACACCTGGCACCCCTCCTGCACCCCGGCTAGAATGGGTGGACATCCTTAACAAAACATAAAACTTCGGAGCTTAGCTTCTCTGGAGCAGCGCCTGTTGGGGAGGCAAGGGTAGCCATGCTGGTTGGTTTGCAATGGGATCCCTGTAGAGTAGCTTCTGCGGTGGAGCTGCGGCGGGTGCTGCAAGGGATCGGCCCTCTTTCTTGTCCCTTGCAGTACAACTTTCATCTGCACACCTGCTGCTCCGATGGGCGCATGGATCCGGCAGACTTGGCAGAGCAGGCGCGCCGGCACGGCCTCAAGGGCCTGGCCATCACCGATCACCACACCCTGAAGGGCTACGAACAGGCCCGCGCCCACCTGGATCGCGCCGAGGATCCCATTCTGTGGCCGGGGATCGAGATTACAGCCAACCTGCTGGGCTGCGAGGTGCATATTCTCGGCTACGGGTTTGATCCTGCCGACCCTGTTTTGGCTCCCTTTATCCAGGGGGAGCAGGTGCCCGGCCTGCCCGCTGCTGAGGCCATTGGGGCTATTCAAGCGGCTGGGGGCCTGGCAGTGCTGGCCCATCCTTTTCGCTACGGGTTGCCTGCGGAAGAGCTGGTTCCGGAAGCCGTGGAGTTGGGCCTAGATGGCCTTGAGGTCTACTACGCCTACAAAAACCCCGAAATTTGGGCTCCTAGCCCAGAAGAGACGGCGATCGGGGAAAAGCTGGCCGAGACCTACGGACTTTTGAAAACCTGCGGCACCGATTCTCATGGCCCCAGTATCCTGAGGCGGATTTGAGCAAAGCCACCCAATAGAAAACTGGCTCCTAGGGGCGGGGATAGAGCAACTGGCCCAGGCGACGCAACTGCTCGGCCGTGCCCATACACAGCAATAGATCCCCCGGCTGCAACAAGGTGTCCCCGCTGGGGCCGCCAATTAACTGGCCATCTGCCCGCCGAATCGCCACCACCAAAGCGCCAGATCGGGCTCGCAAATTGGCTTTCCCCAAGGTTTGGCCGACATAGGGGCATTCTTGGGCCGCCAGCTCGTACTCCTCCAGGTAAAAAGTGCGATCCCGGCCCGACAGGATCCCATCGACAAAGTCCACCACGCGGGGGCGTAAGGCCGCCGCCGCCATGCGTTTTCCACCGGTGATATAGGGAGAAATGGCGTGGGCAACGCCCGCTCGCTGCAGCTTTTGCAAAGCCTCTTCCGTGTTGGCGCGGGCAATGGCGCGGATGCGAGGGTTCAAGGTGCGGGCCGACAGCACCACATAGAGGTTTTCGGCATCGCTGGAGAGGGCGGCGATCAACCCCTCGGCCTGCTGTACCCGCGCCGCCAACAAGGTGGCATCCAGGGTGCTGTCCCCATGAAGAGCGATATATCCCAGCTCTTGCGCCACCTGAATTGCCTCGGCAGATTGATCAATAACCAAAAACGGCACCCCCTCTGCCTGAAACTCTTGCGCCACCTGCCGCCCAATGCGCCCAAAACCGCAAACGATGTAGTGGTTGTTCAGTGCTTCCATCTGTTTCTTCCACTTTCGCTGCCGGATCCCTTCCTGAAAATGCCCTTGGATGAGGGCCTCCGTAAAGCGGTTCACCATAAACCCGATGCTCAAAACCCCCATCAGGATCAAGGCCACCGTGAACAAGCGCCCCCGGTTTCCTAGCGGCCTCACCTCCATAAAGCCCACAGTGGTTAGGGTAATGACGCTCATGTAAAACGCTTCCACCCAAGGCCATTGCTCCACCCTGTGGTACCAGAGGGTGCCGATTAGGACAACGCCCAGCAGCGCCCCTACCCCCAAACCAAGATCCCGCCGGATGCCGGGATCCCTGTTGGCAGGGGGAAAAGGGTGACGAGCAGAAGCCATACGGCCCAGCCAGATCGAGTCGGGAAAAAGTGGGAACTACAATGGGTAGGAGAAAGTCAGTTGTCGAGCAGCAGCGAGGGGAGTGCAGATGCCCGAGTACATCAAGGTGGAATATCGGATCGACAAAAAAGGACAGGTGACCGAGACTGTGTTGAACGGATCTGGCTCCAGTTGTACTCTAGCCACGGCAGAGCTAGAAGCAGCCCTTGGAACTGTGCAAGAACGAAAGCTATTGCCGGAGTTTCATCAGCCAGCAGAAGCCGAGGTAGAATCGCAAGTCTCTTTACCGCAAACCTGCTGACTCCGTCTCCTTGCCCCCAGTTTTCCCCTATCTACCTGCCTACTTTCGCTTCTTGCTCCCCTTGCCAGCAGCGCCGCTGGATCGCGCCGCCCCAACTGCCGACTGAAACAGCCAAACCGCCAACGGAGCAGCAACAACCAAGATGATACTGGTGGGGCCGACGCCAAAATCCGGCTC
>NZ_JANSIY010000104.1:0-9209 GCF_047462295.1 Synechococcus sp. H60.3
CCATAGCCACATCCGGCCAAGACCACGGTGGGCAGGGATCCCTTCATGGCTGGAGCGGCAACCTCTCGCAGGCGGGCGTGCACCTTGTCGGGCGGCAACCGGGATCCCTCAGCGTCGATCAGCTCCCATCTTTACACGGGCAGTAGGTCGGTATGTACCTCTTCCGTCTGCTTAGAGAGAAGCTGCTGCAGGCTCCCTTTGGCTTCGGGGAAGTTGGGAGAAATTTCCAAAGCCGAGCGCAAGTGCTCGACGGCCTGCTCCAACTTGCCTTGGCGGGCCAAGACGGATCCCAGGCGGTAGTGGGCCATGCCGTAGCTGCCGTTGCTGCGTATCGCCCGTTGATAGCTGGCCACCGCTGAGCTCAGATCCCCCTTGATACGGGCCACTTCTCCCAGGCCAAAGTGGGCTTCGGGCAAATCTGGGTCTTCTCTTAACGCTTGTTCAAACTGCTGCACAGCCTCTTGCACCTGCTGGGGCCAGACAAACTTGCGCCCAGAGGCGTCGCGGTGTTTTTGACCCAAATAGGACAAGCCGATGGCAGCAACCGCCTCAGGCAAGCTGGGCACTAGCCCCAGGGCTCGCTGGTAGCTTTTGATGGCTTCGCTGTGCTGCTCCTGGGCCGCTAAGACCAAGCCCAGCCCGTAGTAGGCGCGGCCCTGCTGGAGCTTGGAGGAGCTGCCGGAGAGGAGCACCTGGCTGAACTCTTGGCCAGCCTGGGCCAGACGCCCCGCATGAACCATGGCCAAGCCCAGATCCACCCGCACAGCGGCGGCTAATTCGGGATCCAGATCGAGATTGAGGGCGGTTTGAAAAGCTGCTATTGCCGCCTTTAACTGGCCCTTGCGCATCAGCGCTTGTCCCATCAGGTAGTGGGCTGAGCCCAGGCGATCGTCCAACTCCAAAGCAGCCCAGCAGGAATCGATCGCCTCGTCCCATTGCCCCAGCTTGAGGCGAATTTGAGCAATACAGAGGTGGGCCTGGCTGAAGTGGGGATCCAACCCAAGGGCCTTTTGTTGCTGGGCCAAGGCTTCTGCCCAGTTGCCTTTCTCGGCCCAGGCTTGGCCAAGCAGGCTATGGATCTCGACTTGAGCAGATCCCTGGGTGAGGGACAGGGCCTCCTGAAACCGCTCCACTGCCTCAGGAACTTGATTGGCCTGTAAAAAGGACAAACCTTCTGCCAAAGGATCAGAGGATCCCTCTCGCTTAAAGGTGTTGACAGCACGCCAGCCTTTCCACCCCAGCCAGCCCCCCCCTGCAGCCAGGAGCAACAGAGGGATCCCTACTCCCAGCGATCTGGCCCGGGCAGGGACGTCGGGCTGCCGGAAAGAATGCACCACCAACCCGGCCCCCAGCAGGAGAGACAAAGCCAGGGCTCCCCCCAGGAAGGGTCGTAGGGTAGGTTGGTGCAACTGCTGGCCAAGCGCCTGAACGTTGACCGGAAGGCTGATGGGAGAACTGGGGCGAGCAGGGGCAGTTGTGGACGGAGAGGTCGGGATCCCAGCTTGGGCCTGTGCAGAGGCATGAGGAGACTGGTTTGGGTCAGGCCCTGAGCCTCGCTCTTTCTGGGTTTTGGGAAGCGGCGCCTCTAGGGTTTTAACTTTGCGATCAGGCCTGGCATCGGGATCCACAACAGGTTTTTGGGCATCCAGCACCTTGATCTCGGAAATCTTGGTGCCGGGCAATACAATCTCCGTGGCGTCGGCACCGCTTTTCCCAGAAGACAAATAGAAGACTTTTTTCCACTGCGGCTGTGTTTCTCCCTGCAGCCGACCGTACACCACCAGTTGGCTGACTCCCTGCACCGGCGCGCCTTCCAATTGGCCGGCAACCCGCTGCAACACCATAGAGCGGCTGAACAGTCCCTGCTGTGGCAGATCCACCATCAGGTAAAGGACATCTTGTTTCAGCGCCGAACGGCTTGGCAGGGGAGCAAGGGCCTTCTGCAAAGTCTTGATCAGGGTTGCCGCGCTGCGAGCAGCAGATGAGTCATCCATAAGGTTAGAGCTCTCACCAGTCAAAGAGTGAAATGAAGAGTCTTGCAACAACTCCAATCCAAAAGAAATCCACTTTTCTTGAGGAAGAGGAGCCCCTTGCAGCCAGCAGTCAAAGCCTCTGAACTCATCGTGCTGCCTCATTATCTTCAGCCTGCTGTCATCCGTCAATATACTGAAAGAAGCTGTTACAAATGGGCCCGCCGGCCAATTTTGGGGCGGAAGAGGTGGGCGTGGTCAGGGCTGTAGAGCCGCGAGCGGGCCGAGCCGGCTCCTGCCAAGCCCCGTAGGGCGGGACTGATGAGGTAAAGCACGGTGCGTTCCAGGCCGGCTTGCCGCGTGAGGGCTGCCATCTCCGCCAGGGATCCCAGCCAGATCCGCTCGTCCGGCCAGCCCAGACGGTAGCAAATGGCCACCGGGGTATCGGCAGGATAGTGGGTCATTAGATCCGCCTGGGCTTGTTCCACATGGCGGGCGCTCAGGTAGAGACACAGAGAGGCGCGGTGAGCCGCCAGACTGGCCAGGGCTTCCGCTGCCGGCACACGCGTCCGGCCACTGGCGCGGGTGAGGATGATCGTCTGCACCAGCTCCGGCACCGTTAGCTCCACTTGCAAACGGGCGGCTGCCAGTTGAAAGGCGCTCACCCCCGGCACGATCTCAAAGGGGATCCCAGCCTCCGCCAGCCGAATCAGCAACTCGTGCAGAGCACCGTAAAGAGACGGATCCCCATCCTGCAGCCGCACCACCCGCAGCCCTGCCTTGACCCGCTCCACCATCTGAGGCAGCAGCGTTTCCAAGGTGAAAGCGCGTGTATCGATGGCCTCCACCCCAGGGCGACAATGGGTCAGCAGTCCCTCCGGCACCAAAGAACCTGTGTAGAATACTACATCTGCTTCCGCGAGTACTCTCTGGCCCCGCAGGGTAATCAGCTCGGGATCCCCGGGGCCAGCGCCGACAATGTGCACAGGCCAGTAGGACGAAGTCTGCTCGCTCATCCGCTCTCCTCTCGCCCCAGTAGCCAGCATCCTAACAGCAGCCAATCTCCCAAAGGTGGGAAGGGATCCCTCCCTCGCTCCAGTCCGTATTATCTCTGTAGTATAATAGCATACAGACAGCTCAGTCGAGAGGTTGCCTGTTGCTGCGCAGCACAGAGGAGGGAAAGGGTGTGAGGGGCATTGCGCAACGGCTAGATGCCCGAGGGATCCCACGGGTGGATCATGGGGTTGTGCTGAGGTTGGCGATGCCCTTGGTGCTCAGCGCTGGCATCCAGGCGCTGATGGGCATAACCGACACTTGGTTTATTGGTCAAATCTCCAGCCAAGCCTTGGCCGGGATGAACGCCGCCTGGCTGCCCACCCAGGTGGCCTTGACCCCCTTCCTGAGTCTGGGGCGAGCAGTGCAAACCTTGGTGGCGCAAACCTACGCCAGCGGAGATCCAAAGGGGGCCTCTCGCTATGCTTGGTCGGGAGTGGGGCTGGGGTTGGGCCTATTTCCCCTGTGCGGTCTCTTGTCGCTGTTGGGAGGCTTGCTGTATGGAGGGCTGCCCCTGCCGCCGGGGGTGGCGGAGCAAGCAGCGGCCTATTGGCAAATTCGCGTTTGGGGAGGCTCTGCCCTCTTGGGCACCTTTGCCTTGTCGGGTTTTTTTAACGGCATTGGCCGCACCTGGATCACTCTCTGGGTGAGTGGCTGGAGCGTGTTGCTCAACAGCATCCTCAATACCCTATTCATTTTCGGCTTGGACTGGGGGATCGCTGGAGCCGCCTGGGGCACAATCCTGTCGGAATATGGGGAGCTGACCCTCTACCTGCTGGTGTTTCTCTCAGCTTGGATCCACCGCGACTACGCTACGCGGCAAACCTGGCGCACGGGCTGGAAACCGTTGCGGCCATTGCTGAGATTGGGCCTGCCGATTGGGATCTACGCTTTGGCGGATATGAGCTCCTTCACGGTGTTTCAGTTGATGCTAGGCCAGTTGGGGGCTGTGGAGGGGGCAACGGCCCACCTGTGTCTGATGTTGTCTCGCTTTGCCTATTTGCCAGCCATCGGCCTGGAACAATCGGCCACGGTGCTAGTGGGCCAGGCTGTTGGCGCCGGTCAGCCAGCTTGGGCAATGCGCTTGGGAAATGCCGTGATGGGCTGGACGCTCGGCTACATGGCTGTGATCGGCGGCGGGCTGGCGCTTTTTGGGCAAGCCCTGCTCGGCCTATTCGTTACAGGGAAAGACGCCAACGCCGCAGCAATTCTGCATCTGGGGGGGAGGCTGCTGCGGATCATCGGAGTCTCGTTTCTCTTCGATGGCATCAACTTCTCTGCAGTGGGATGCCTGCGCGGCGCGGGAGATGTGCGGGCACCCATGGCAATCATGCTCGGGATGAGCTGGCTCTTTTTCTTGCCTTTGGCGCAAATACTGATCTTTCCCCAAAGCTGGATCCCTTTTCTGCCGGGGTTGGGATGGGGGGCTGTGGGGGGCTGGTTGGCCATGCTGATCTATGTCGCCGGCTTGGCCAGCCTGTTGCTCAGCCGCTGGCGCAGTCGGGTGTGGCAGAAGGCGGCTCTGCGGCAGGGCCACCGCCATAGTGAGTTGGGCTAGCGCGCCGGATCGAGGCGCTGCTGTAGAATTTGCTTGGCCAGCACCAGATCCCAGGGGGTGGTTAACTTCAGATTAGACTCCTCCCCTTCCACGATGTAAACCGGCCAACCCAGCTTCTCGAATAGGGCTGCGTCATCGGTTACCTGCCACCCCTGGGCCAGTGCCTCCCGATGGGCTTGCCACAACAGCGACAGGCGAAAGCCCTGGGGCGTTTGGGCTGCCCACAGCCGGCTACGCTCCGGTGTCGATTCGATTTGGATCCCCTTGGGGCCGCTTGCGGTTACTTTAATCGTGTCTTTGACAGGGATCGCGGCAATCAAGCCGTCCACTTGCTCCAAGGCGGCGCTGCAGCGATCGAACAACTCAGAGGTGGCCAGGCAGCGGGCCCCATCGTGAATCAACACCCGTTCCACCGTTCCCAGCCCATAGAGATACTCCACCCCCCTGTAAACCGACTCCTGCCGCGTCGCCCCTCCTTGCAGAAGCTGCACCGGCGTGGACAGGTCGATGGACGCCAGGATCTGCTCCATGGCCGGCCAGTCGCCGGGTTGGGAGAGAATGCCAATCCACTCGATGGAATGCGCCCGATCTGCCGCCTGCAACGTCCAAGCCAGGACAGGCTGACCCAAAAGTGGCAACAACAGCTTGTTGACCGCCGCCCCCATTCGCTTGCCGCTGCCAGCCGCCGGGATCAACAGGTGCATGGGATCCAAAAGCGCATCCAACCGCATCCCAGTTTACAGCCAGGGAGGGCCAGGCTTGGCCCTCCTCATCGTTGACAGTGGCGATTGGTGCCGCTGGATCCCCTTCAGAGCCGGGGTGCCGCCTCAAGGTTGGTCCAACTCGGCAGAAGCAATCACAAAATCCGGGTAGGCCACGTTACCATGCTCGCCCACATCCAAGCCGGCCAGCTCCTCTTCAGCACTGGTGCGCAGGCCAACCGTTGCCTTGAGGATCAAAAACAGGATCAAGCAGGTGATGAAAGGCCAGAAGAAATAGGCTAGAGCGCCCACAACTTGTACCCCAAATTGGGCCCAGGTCACCCCTGAATCGGCGTGGGCAAACCAAGGGATCCCTGCTGCCAACACCCCCCAAACACCGCAGGTGCCGTGTACCGAAACGGCGCCCACCGGGTCGTCAATCTTCAGCACCGTATCCAGAATCACCGCCGAGATGACCGCCAGGATCCCGGCCACCGAACCGATGATCAAAGCTCCCAGAGGGTGGACAGTGTTGCAAGGAGCGGTGATCCCTACCAAGCCGGCCAGCACCCCGTTGGCGGCAAAGGTCATATCCGGCTTGCCAAAATGCGCCCAGCAGGTGATCATCGCCCCAATGGCCCCTGCCGAAGCGGCTAGCAGCGTGTTCATGGCAATCCAGCCGATATCGGGGCTGGCGGCTGTGGTCGAGCCGGCGTTGAACCCAATCCAACCCAAGGTGAGGATAAACACCCCCAACATCCCCAGAGGCAGGTTGTGGCCGGGAATCGCCCGTGGCTCTCCGTTGGGGCCGTACTTGCCGATGCGAGGGCCAAGCACCATGGCCCCGGCTAAGGCGGAAGCGCCCCCCACCAAATGCACTACGCCCGAACCGGCAAAGTCGATGAAGCCCAGATCTTCCAGCCAGCCGCTGGTGCCACCGTTGTAGTCGCCAAACAGCCCATTCCAAGCCCAGCCCCCCGAGATGGGGTAGATCAGCCCAGAGATGACGACAGAGTAGATGAGGTAGGCCACGAACTTGGTGCGCTCCGCCATGGCCCCGGAAACAATGGTGGCAGCGGTGGCAGCAAACACCATCTGGAAGACGAAGAATGTAAAAGGCCAGTCCCCTGCTTCGTGGGCTTGCTGCCAACTGAAAGCAAACCAGCTCCGGCCAAAGAAGCCAGTATTTTCTCCAAACATCAGGCCAAACCCGATGAACCAAAAGGCGCAACAGCCCATGCAAAAGTCCATCAGGTTTTTCATCATAATGTTGGCGGCATTCTTGGCGCGGGTAAAGCCCGTCTCCACCATGGCGAACCCCGCCTGCATGAAGAACACCAAGGCTGCCCCCACCAGCGTCCAGACAATGTCAGCATGTTTCTGTACGACTTCCGCGTCCTGAGCGAAGGCGCTCTCCTGACCCAATAGGAAAACCAGCGAAATCGTCAGAGCAGCAGTTAGGCCCCCCTGAGCTGGTTGCCAGAGCCACTGCAGTGCTTGGCCTTTGAGTCTTTGGATCATCCTTGTAGACATGCTTTTCGACTCACCTAAAGTGACGGTACTTTTACAACGCATTAACTGGGGCAAAGATCCCTCATTTGCCCACTGCAAGCCAGCCTGGGACTCGGATCGAGCTACCCAGGCTCCAAGACCTTCCCTGCTTTACAGGGCGTCTTGGTTGAGTTCGCCGGTACGGATGCGAATGGTTTTCTCGACAGGGCTGATGAAAATCTTGCCGTCCCCGATTTCGCCGGTGCGAGCCGCCGCGATCAGCTTCTCCACCACCGTGTCCACCAGGTCGTCTTCGACCACGATCTCCACCTTCAGCTTTTGCAGGAACTCTACCGTGTACTCGGATCCCCGATAGCGCTCGGTTTGTCCTTTTTGCCGACCAAAACCCCGCACTTCGCTCACTGTCATGCCGACAATTCCGGCATTGACCAGGGCAATTTTCACCTCATCCAGCTTGAAGGGCCGAATTATAGCCTCGATCTTTTTCATTGGCCTCCCATATCCCCAACAATCCCGCTAATTTCTAACACTACTAAAACCTGCAAATTGTAAATCTAGATACATTTTCGTTCTTCTACTGAGAATGCTTACCACTCTAGATTTGCTCTCGTCAAGACCAGAAGGCCAGGCCTGGGCTACTTTAACTTTTTAAGAAGTTCGCGCTGGCATCTCACGAGCTTAGTCTTTCACCGGCCGTTGAGGATCGAGGAGAATCCAGACTGGCTGTGACGAGGGCCACTGCCAGCCACCACAGCATCTGCACCTGGGGACGGTACCAGATGGTGTCCACCAGGCCGTGGGCCATCATGCCGGTGCAGGCTGCTAAACCTGCCGCCACCCACAGGCCCTGGGGATCCCGGCAGGCAAGT
Source organism: Synechococcus sp. H60.3 (assembly GCF_047462295.1). NCBI lineage: Bacteria > Bacillati > Cyanobacteriota > Cyanophyceae > Synechococcales > Synechococcaceae > Synechococcus > Synechococcus sp. H60.3. Next base: position 7,664 of record NZ_JANSIY010000104.1, read on the forward strand.
AAACGTTTCCAGCCTCTCCAGCCGTGATCCCAGAGCACCAGGAGGAACCAAGCAAAAGCCAGGGATCCGACTAAGCCCGTCTCCAAGGTAATCTGGAGCGGCACCGAGTAGGCCGCCAGAGCGCTGAAGTTGCCCCGCTGGTAGAGGGGATAGACGCGGCTGAAGGCGACATTGCCAGGGCCGATCCCCAAGATGGGAAAGTCGCGGATCATCTCCAGCACCGCCGCCCAGACGTTGAGGCGAAAGTTGTTGCTGGTATCTAGCCGTCCCCAAAGGAGGCTCTGAGCCCGTAGCCGCAAGGGGCGTACCGTCAAGATGGCAAGCAGCAGCGCGGCTGCGCCCCCTCCCAAGAGAGCCGGCACCGTCCAGCGCTGCCAACGGGCCGGCAGGCGGGGGGCGTACCATTGGGCCAGCAGCAGGGCCATCATCCCCAGCGCTGCCAGCCCCCCAATCCAGGCACCGCGGCTGTAGGTCAGCCCCAGACAGATAAGGTTGACGGCGGTTGTAAACCCCACCAGAAGCTTGATCCCCCAACCCGGCCAGAGGCAAATGGCAGCCAGCCCCAGCGGGAGCAGGGGAACCAGGTAGCCCCCATACAGGTTAGGGTTGCGCAGAAAGCTGTACACCCGCGTCAGGCCTGCCAAGCCCGATTCTGGATCTACCCAGGTGGCCAGTTCTGCCGCCCCGTAAAAGTACTGCCGCAGGCCGTAGATCCCCATCCCCAGGCTGACCAAGAGCAGGGATCCAACAATCCCATCTCGGAATTGGGGTTGGCGCAGCAGACGATGCAAAAGCAGATAGCCGGCTAAGTAGAGCGTCAGCTTCAGCCAGCCATCCCGCGCCGCATAGGGAACCGGCGAGAGGAGCGTTGCCAGGGTAGCAATTCCCCAGAAAAGGCCCAGGGGCAGATGGACAGGTAGCCCAGTCGGGGTTTCCACCAGCCAGCTCAAGACCACAAGCGCCGCCATGGCCAGTAGGATTAGGCCGAGGATGCCGGTGGAGCTTTGGGAGGAAAAGACCCAGTAGAGCAACACCAGACCCAAGCCAATCCCGTCCAAGCCTTGGACGAGCAAGCTGCCTTGGCCCCAGTTTTTCAGGGATCCCGACAGGCGGCCCAAAAGGCTGACCTGCCACCAGGAATCGATAGGAAAACCCCGCAGCAGCAGAGCTTGCCACAGTTGCCTTGCTTGTTCCATCGCCGCTTTCCAGCCCCCTGGGCACCTCTCCCTCTGCCTCTGCTCATCTTCCGAGTTTATCTCCCCAGCAGCCAGGGGCAAGGACGTCAGGGCAGGCGGGATCCCTCCTTTTGGAAGTGGAGAACCAATAGCTTGGGCTTGCCTGCTTCGGGAGCACGTTAGGTTGAGAGTTGGCTCCTAGCCCTGCCACGACCAACCTCAAAATTTCTAGAGGTGCACCGCCGCATGAGACAATGCACTTAGAATCATGCCAAAGCTTAGCCTTTCCCCAGTACACTTGATTGAGCTGTTCCGCAAACTGTTGCCTTAGTATGCGACTTGATGCTGACTTGAGAAAAGAAACGAGGTTA
>NZ_JANSIY010000105.1:0-2518 GCF_047462295.1 Synechococcus sp. H60.3
CAAGCAGGTCAAGGACGCCTTCGGCGAGTTTGTTAAAACCAGCCGCAAGCGCATGGGCCCGGCCACCCACAGCGCCCTCAGCCGCGCCCTGTTGGATTTTTCCGGCCAGTTGGTGCCCTACCTCACCGAGCAGCGCTACGCCGGCAGGCTCATCTACGCCGGGGGAGACGACGTTTTGGCCTACACCAACCTCTGGGAGTGGGATGGCTGGCTCTGGGACATCCGCCAGTGTTTCCGCGGCGGCGAAGACGACTGGCGGGAGTTCGCCAACGAAGGGGACTACTGGCAGTGGCAAAAGGCGCAGTTGCCGGCTGGCCTCAGCCGCCGCCCTCTTTTTACCCTGGGATCCCTGGCCAGCATTAGCTTTGGTGTGGTGATTGCCCACCACTCGGTGCCCTTGGCCATTGCCCTGGAAAATCTCTGGGAGGCAGAAAAAGGCGCCAAAGGGCAGGCCTATGCTCATGGCAGCCCCAAGGACAGCGTCCAGGTGCGGGTACTGTTTGCCAACGGCAACCAACTGGTGGGCACCAGCAAGTTCGACACCTTCGACAAGTGGAAAGACCTGCTGGATTTTGACTGGAAGTTGCTGGGCCAACAGCAGGATCAAAGCTCGCTGTTTGAGCAGGCTGCCCAGCTCTGGGAGCAGCACCCCGCCCCCAGCTTGGAAGCTGTGCCCGATTGGGCCCGCTTGTTCTGTAGCCGCCGGGATCTCTTTGGCGGCGAAAGCGAGCAGAGGGATCGCTTCCAAGCCAAGCTAATCGAGTTTATCCAGCACTTTTGGCAGCACAGCCTGCCCGCCCAGCCGGCAGCCTGGGATCTGGCCATCAAAAACTGGTTTAAGCTAGCGGCCTTTGTGCTGCGCAACCGCACCGTGAAATTGGGGAGGAACGGTCGATGAGTTGGTTTGTGCTCTCGCCTTTGGATGTGTGGATGTTTCGCGATGCCAGGCCCTTTGCGCCGGGGGAGCGGGCCTGGGCCACCAGCGGCTTTCCGCCCAGCGGCCACACCCTGGCCGGAGCCATCCTGGCCCACCTGGGCCAGCCGGCAACCCTGCGCCTGCGCGGCCCCTTCCTCTGCTGGGATGAGCAGCTTTACTTCCCCAGCCCCCTGCACCTTGACCAGGGATCCCCGCTGGTGCCCATCCCCTGGCTGGAAGAGGAGCATTCCTACAGCGGCTACCGTTGGGATCCCACTCGGCCCGCCCCTTTGGTAGCAGCAGCTCCGGAGGAGGAACGGCCAAGCCCCAAGCAAAAGGCCGCCGGCTACCTGCCCTTTCAGGCGGTGCAAAAAGCGCTGCAGGGCAAGGGCTGGGATCTGGCTCAAGCTGTTCCGCCCCCCTGGGTGGCAGAGGTGCGGCCCCACAACACCCTGCAGGCAGGCAAACGTCAGGTGCGAGAAGCCGATGGCTACTTTGTGGAAACCTGCATCCGCCTGCAGCCCGGCTGGAGCCTGGCTTTCTCCATCGAGTGCTGGGATCCCGAGCGCGAAACCTGGGATCCCTTGCCCCTGGAGCAAGAAGAGGTGGTGCGGCTGGGGGGAGAAGGCCACGGCGCTCTCCTGGGCCCTTGCCCAAAGCTAGGCAAGCAGTGGCAAGCGCTGCAGGAGCTCTCCCAAGAGACCTTCCGGCAAACCCGGCGGGCCTTGGCCTACCTGGTTACGCCTGGAGTGTTCATCAAGAAGGTGGATGGGCGCTCCCTCTGCCGCGCCTGGCCCTGGGAATGGCGCTTGGCCACCCCCCACCCTGCCCACTCCCTCACCGGCCCTCTGGTAAGCGTGGCCACCGGCAAGCCGGTTCCCATCAGCGGCCGCCTGCAGGTGGATTCCCTAACAGAGCCGCGCAAGACCAGCTTACCGGCTCCGCAAGTGTTTGCCGCCCCGCCCGGCAGCGTCTACTACCTGGAGCAGCCGGCTCCCCTTGGGCAGGACGAGCCGGAGCTGGAAGATGGCCGGCTCAACGTCTTCCACCGCTGGCGGCTGTTGGGCTACAGCGAGTTGCTCTGGCTGCCTTGGGTTAACTGATGCTTTTGCAGCCCTGTTCTTTGTCGATAAGGAGTGTTTTTTCGATGACTTTTCACCTGGTCTATCTCACCCTGTTAACCCCCCTGCACACCGGCGGCACCACCCAAGAAGGCAACCTCTTGGGCATTGCCCGCGAAGCCCACACCAACTTGCCCTACATTCCTTCCAGCACCATCCGCGGCAAATTGCGGGCCAGTGTGGCTGAGAAAGAGTTAAAGTTTGAGCTCTTTGGCAACGAAATTGGGGAGGGGGATCAGCTTACCCAAGGCTCCATTTGGATTGGGGATGGATCCCTGTTGTGGGTGCCGGTGGCTTCCCTCAGCCACGGCGTAGTCTGGATGAGCTGCCCCCTCTTGCTCAAGCGCTGGCTGCGGCTAAGTGGCCAGCAGTTGCAGGTGCCGGATCCCTATAGCACCAACTTGGAGACAAACCGGCCCCTCTACCTCAAGGATGCCATCCTGAAAAATGGCCTGAAAAAGTGGGCCAACTGGCAAGACTT
>NZ_JANSIY010000105.1:2618-9183 GCF_047462295.1 Synechococcus sp. H60.3
TCTACCTCAAGGATGCCATCCTGAAAAATGGCCTGAAAAAGTGGGCCAACTGGCAAGACTTTGTCAAGTCTTCCAGCATCACCCGCGTCATCGTTTTGCCGGATCAGCACTGTGCCACCCTTATTCAAATGAGCCTGTGGCGGCAGGTAAAAGTTAAGCTCAGCGAGCACAAAGTTGTAGAAGGCGGCTTTCGCTACGAAGAGGCCATCCCCCCCGATAGCTTGATGTACTTTACCTGGGGGGTAACAGCCCAAGCCAACGGCAGTTCCCAAAAAGCAGTGGAGCAATTTCGGAAGCTCCTACAGGATAACCAGCTCCTGCAAATTGGCGGTCAGGAGAGCCTAGGCCGGGGCTTTGTCGAGTTGTCTTGGAACTAGTTGAGGAGGTTTTATGGAAACTTTTGATCCCCGCACGTTGGCCAAGCCTGTTTACGAATCCCTTCGCCAGTTAAGGGCTCAAACCAGAGACCAAGAAAAGCTTAAGGAGCAGAAAAACCAGGCTGTGGAACTCTACACCTACCTTTCCACCTGGGGCCTGCTGCGCCTTAAGGCAGAAGAAGATGCCCTCGGCCAAGACGGCAAAAAGCAAGTGGTCAAGGAGTTCTTTAATTGCCTGGAAGAGATTTCTGGTCAGAAGGGAATTGCTAACTCCAATGGTCTGGATCGTCTTATGGGACTGGGAGTCGAAGAGTATCTAGGTTTAACAGGGTTAGGGCTGGCTTTGGCTCAGGAGTTTGGCTTTTGGGCCATGGCCATCTACCACGACATTAAAGGAGGGGAGTAATGGGCGTCGCGATCCCCCTGCAAGCGATTTCCCTGCAAGAAGGCAGCCGAGTGGTTATTCATTCTCTTACCTGGCAAGACTGCGAGAGCATTCTGGAGGAGCTGGGCGAAGATCGCCACACTCGCATTGCCTACTACGATGGCACTTTTGAGATCATGTCTCCCTTATCCAAACACGAGCGCCTTCATCGCATTGCCGGGTATATTGTCTCAGCCATTCTCGATTCTCAGGGTAGGGATTGGGAAGACTTTGGCTCAACAACCCTTAAAAAGTCAGGCAGGGCTGGAGTGGAGCCCGACACCTGCTTCTATGTCAATCACCTGGAGTTGGTGCGAGGTTGCGAGGGCAGGATCGATGTCGATCAGTTGCCCCCACCTGATCTGGCCATCGAGTCCGACGTTACTTCCCGAACTTTTATCGAGGCCTATGGAGCCATCGGCGTGCCGGAAGTTTGGACCTTGGGTGAGCGAAGTTTGCGGATCTTTATCCTGCAGGGAGAAGACTACGTAGAATCAAGCCGCAGCCGGCTTTTTCCAGACTTCGACATCCCCAATCTTGTACCTCAACTCATTCGACGCGCCCTAGAAATTGGTACCAGCACCATGTTGCGTGAATTTCGCCAAACCCTTGGTAATTCCTAACCCTGTTTCCCGCTTTTGGAGAAGATCCCATGACCGGTCATCGCCCTGCTCGTCCTGGCAACACGCCTCAGCCGCTTGCTCGTCCCCCCAGGCCAGGGGATCCCAGCCGCCGGCCGCCTCAGGAAAATCGAGGCCCCAATTCTCCTAGAGGAGGCAATGGAGGGGGAAACCAGCCGCGCGGTGGAGGCGGTGGCGGAGGAGGCAACAATCCTCAGCCCTCGCCTTGGCTGGGTCACCCCTTGGATCCCACGCCCAGGCCGGATCCCACCGCCGGTTTTATTGAATATCTGCGTTGGATGCGAGCGCGGCTCGATGCTTTTAAAGACGGCACCAAAGCGGAGCTGGCGCACCAAGTGGAAACAACGATCAACCTTGGAGCCCGCTTGAAAGTTTTGAACGAGCGCACCCAACGCCTTGCCAGCGACACCTTTCAGGTTACCTGTCCCTGGCGAATTCGAGTCGGTGGGGCCAAGGGCCCAGAGAGCATGTTGCTCCCCGCTTTCGATCACTTAGGGATCCCTTACATTCCTGGCTCCACCCTGCGCGGTGTAGCCCGCTCCCAGGCCATTCGGGAGCTGATGCGAGAGCGCAACCTATCTTGGGATCAAGCAGACCAAGCTGTAGCTCCTTGGTTTGGCCACCTACAAGCTGAGGAAAAAGATAGCGCCGGCAAGGTTGTCTTTTTGGATGCCTATCCGGTACCCACTCGCCCCCAAAGGCGGGAGGATCCCGATAACTCCAAAACGGGGGGGCTGGCTGTAGATATTGCTAATAACGTCTGGAAATGGAATGGAAAAAATCTTGAATACTCGACCAACCCCAACTTATTTTTCTCTCTCAAGCAAGCCACTTTTTTGATTGGCCTACGCAAAGGCAGCGGCTGCACCGATGAGATGCTGGATCAAGTTAAGCAATGGCTCCTCCGGGGTTTGGAGCAAGGGGTGGGATCCCAAGTAAATACTGGCTACGGCCGGCTGGTTTCCTCAGGAAGATCCCCCGACAAGTACCAAGGAGAATTCTTGCGCCTGCCCTTTGAGTTAGAAGGCCAACTCATTCACGGGCGCCAGGTAGTCAACTGGAGACCCGACAAGAATCGCTACGACAACCGATCCATCGCCGAAGTGCGGCCCGTGGCCTTTAAGAATATGCTGCGCTATTGGTTCCGCACCTTTGCCCTGGGAGTTTTGCCGGTCGATCAGGTGCAGGAGTGGGAAGGGCAACTTTTTGGCGCCATCACCCCTAAGCAAAAACACGGCTGGATCCATGTAGATCTCCTAGATGGCAAAGTCTCTCAGCCGGAGCCGGAGCCCAATCAGCAAGGAAGAAATAAACCTGCCGGACGACAAGAAGGGATCCTCGTCTTGAGTCTTTCGGGCGAGTGCCAAAATTATGCTTCGCAGGAAGATCAAGAGGCGGCGAAAAAGCTCTTTGCCAACCTCACCTGGATGATGTTCCATCTGGGAGGTGTGGGCCAAGGGGCCAGAAGACCCTGCTACTCCCGCCAAAACCGCGAGCGGGCTCCCTGGTGGCGCGGCTCTACCCTAATTCCCAGGTCAGAGGATGCCTTTTGGGAGCTGCCGAAATTGGTGGCTGAGTTTCAGAAGCTTTTCCAAAAGCGTCTGGAAAACTTTTTTGCCGCTCTCAAGACTCTAACCAAGCAGGCTATTAACCCCAATAGCCCAAGAAGTGTTGGCCAAGTTGACAGGGATAAATGGCCGCAAGCAGTGGATGCCAACTGCCAGATTGTGGTCTGCAGCGGCGAGGAAGAGTTTAATAAACCCTATGCCCTGGCAACTTTGCATCGTCTTGGCCGGCAGGGCGAAGGCCGGTACGACAAGTTCTTGTGTGGGGGTGTACAGGTACCCTCTCCGGTTTGGATTGCCGATTTGGGTGATTACCAAGTGGTTACCGTTTTTGGAGCAACGGCGGATCCTAGGAAAAGGTATCTCGACGAGCTCAAGGGAAGTGCCGATGGCTTTGGAGTAATCTGGCCCTTGAGATAGAAAAATCTTGGAGAGTTTTCGGGAAAACCATGCCTAGAAAGAAGATCAAAGCCAAAGTTCTTAGAAACTTTGTTACAGCTACAATCAATGGCCTGATTACACTAGTCATTTTGCTCATTGCCCCCTTGGGCCTGGCAGCCGTGATTACCAACACTATTTTGGTTGCAATTGCCAGCTTCTTTTCTGGAAGCTTAACGGAGGCGATTATGGATCTTTTGTCAAGCTCTGAAATTGATGTAGAGGTTTTGCCAGAAGAGCGCCAATCCAAGACCAGCACTTCCATAGAGCCAAGGCGAGGCTCAGAGAGTCTGCACCGAGATGATCGATAATGCGAACCTTGTATGTTTCCCAGCAAGGGTGCAGGCTAAGCCTCAGGCAAGAGTTTGTGCTGGTTCATTTGGGCGATTTGCTCTTGCAGGAGGTGCCTCTGCCCTTGCTGGAGCAAATTTTAATCTTCGGCCGCTCTCAGGTAACTACCGATGTTGTAAGAGAGTGCTTGAAGCGCAACATCCCCATTGCTTACCTCTCCCGGCTCGGCTATTGCTACGGTCGCCTCATTCCCATTGAAAGGGGCTACCGCCGCTTGGCCCATTGGCAACAAGCACTCTCTGAGGCATGGCGATTGCAAACAGCAGCCCAGATAGTGCGAGCTAAGCTCCTCAATGGGCGCGTGTTGTTGATGCGGCAACTTAGGCAGCGCCCCAGCGAAACTGGGGATCTAACCCTGCGCAGCCTGGAACATCTGGCCGAGCAAGTTCTGCAGGCTAAGTCTCTAGATCAATTGCGCGGCATTGAAGGGATCGGCGCAGCCCTGTATTTCCCAGAATTGGGCAATTGCTTACAACAAAAAGGATTTGTTTTGCTCAAGCGCACCCGACAACCACCCACCAATCCAGTCAATGCCATGCTCAGCTTTGGCTATATGGTGCTCTGGAACCATCTATTAACCTTGATTGAGCTGCAAGATTTGGATCCCTATCAAGGTTGCCTACATGCCAGCAGTGAACGCCACGCTGCTCTGGTTTCCGATTTGCTGGAAGAGTTCCGAGCACCTATTGTGGACTCCCTGGTACTGTGGCTTGTCAATAGCGGTGTTATGGATATCCAAGAAGACTTCGAGTATCGAGATGGGGGCTGTTTTCTCAACGATGCTGGCAGAAAGAAATACCTCAAAGCTTTTCTCCAGAGAATGGAGGGATCCATTACAACTCCTGCTGGGGATCAGCCCCGCTGGGATTTGCTAACACAGCAGGTTAAGAAGTTTAAGCAGTCCGTCTATAATCCTCAAGACTTGTATCAGCCTTACCGGATTCGCTGATGTTTCTTTATGTTGTTACCTACGATACTCCCTGTGACAAGCGCCGCAAGAAAATTGCCGACTTGCTAGAAGGCTACGGCAAGCGGGTGCAGTACAGTGTCTTCGAGTGCGTCCTCAACAAGGACAAGTTCGAGGAGCTCAAGCTACGGCTCCGGAAAAGGATCAAGCCCAACGAAGACAGCGTCCGCTTCTATCCCCTCACCAGCCACGCCCTCGATCAAGTGGAAATCTGGGGTGAACCCCCTTTAACTGCACCCCCTGGCTCGGTCATCGTGTAGCTCAGGCAACTTTCCCCCTACCTAAGTACTTGATGTTCTCGAAAGCACACAAAAACGGTATCAGCAGCTCTGCGAGCGCCTCGCCAAATCCCGCAAAGGCCGATTCTTTCGTTGACCCGCTCGATGCCTTGCCCCACAAGGCTTTCAGGCCTCTTGCCCCCCTCTTCCAGGCCCTTTTTTGCCGTCTTCGACCGACCCCCTCGCAAATGGGTCTTGCATTCCTTGCCCCGCTTGGGTTTAATAGGGGTAGAGTTCCCCCTTCGGGGGGATCCCTAGAAATTGGAAACCGTTATATCCACGCCGGCCACTCCGGCTATCTGCGCTCTGTGTTCCCCCTTCGGGGGGATCCCTAGAAATTGGAAACTAAAAGCGTGCGGGAGCTGGGCTGTCCTTGTAGGGTGTTCCCCCTTCGGGGGGATCCCTAGAAATTGGAAACTGAACCTGAGTTTCTCTCTTTCAGGAGCCCCTCTTATCACGTTCCCCCTTCGGGGGGATCCCTAGAAATTGGAAACACCTCCTCTCCAGGAGTGTAGATCGCCCCAAGGGAGTTCCCCCTTCGGGGGGATCCCTAGAAATTGGAAACGTGAGGAATCCGGCAGCAGTAGTAGTAAGAGGAATCCGGTTCCCCCTTCGGGAGGATCCCTAGAAATTGGAAACTGGTCTGGGCAACCCCCTCGGGCTCATGCTCCCACAGCCCGAGTTCCCCCTTCGGGGGGATCCCTAGAAATTGGAAACTGGATAAGATGTCAATGTCAGCCTCAGCGGAATTCTTGTTCCCCCTTCGGGGGGATCCCTAGAAATTGGAAATCTTCTCTGCTGCAGACTGCAGAGATAGCAAAATCTCTTGTTCCCCCTTCGGGGGGATCCCTAGAAATTGGAAACTGGATAAGATGTCAATGTCAGCCTCAGCGGAATTCTTGTTCCCCCTTCGGGGGGATCCCTAGAAATTGGAAATCTTCTCTGCTGCAGACTGCAGAGATAGCAAAATCTCTTGTTCCCCCTTCGGGGGGATCCCTAGAAATTGGAAATCATCTGCTTATCCATTCTTCCTCCTAGAGGGGGCGCTACCCAAGTTCCCCCTTCGGGGGGATCCCTAGAAATTGGAAATCCGAAACTACACTGCTGAACGTCGAAATTGGGAAGTTCCCCCTTCGGGGGGATCCCTAGAAATTGGAAATACCCCTAGTGCAACGCTCAGCGCGTTCAGTTGAAACGTTCCCCCTTCGGGGGGATCCCTAGAAATTGGAAATGTGGCCAGCCAAACCTACCTCTACGAGTGGCGCGAGCGTTCCCCCTTCGGGGGGATCCCTAGAAATTGGAAACGCCCAGCCCCGGTGGGCCTTGCCCCTGTACAACGTCGTTCCCCCTTCGGGGGGATCCCTAGAAATTGGAAACAGTTCATGATTTTCCCTAGATATTGATGAAGTTCCAGTTCCCCCTTCGGGGGGATCCCTAGAAATTGGAAACTGGAATGCGGGAGCTACGGGGATCCCGCGTCCAACGCCGGTTCCCCCTTCGGGGGGATCCCTAGAAATTGGAAAC
>NZ_JANSIY010000106.1:0-8879 GCF_047462295.1 Synechococcus sp. H60.3
ACACCCATCACCTTCCGCCCTGGGCCAGACTTTGCCCCCATCACGCCGCCGCCCATTCAGCCTGACCTGCCGGATCCGCCGCAATTTGGGTCAGGGGGCGGCTTTGATGTTGACCAGCCGTTTGCCTCGCTCTCTTACAAGGTGAACCTGACCAACCTGATTGTCCGAGGGGTGATTGCGAGTGTAGACATTCAGGTCTTGAATATCACTTGCGGAACGGATGTTACTGGCGTAATCCGACCTGAGGCCCTGAGCCAGTTTAGGAACCTGCTGATTGGAAGAGGCAACACGTTCACCGATGCTAACGGATTCAACTTTAGCTATACATTTCCAACAGACCCTAGGTTTTTCGAGGACTTGAGGATTTTTTCAAAGGCGATTAGAAGGATCGAAGGCGAAGACATACTGACAGGGGACGACATTGTTTTTGTTCTAACTATCCGAGATAGCTTTGGTCAAGTTTTACGGGTTGACGACTCGATTTTCAGTCCAGGGGAAACTCGAAACGAAGTTCGCGGCTTTGCAATTCCAGCCTGTAGCAATCTCCCTCAGCCAACGCCTACCCCGACGCCGACACCCCTGCCGCCTGTACCTACGCCGACTTCAGGCCCTACCCCTGTTCCGACGCCGGTTCCTGTAGGGCCGTCGCCTTTGTTTACCCGCTTCTTACTGCCCAATCCAGCGCCGGTCAACACGCCTGTTACTCTCACTTTTGTGGTCGATAACCGAGTGGCTGGGGCCATTCCCTTGAGTGGTCTGAACTTCCAGGCGATCTTGCCTGAGGGAGTGGCTGTTGCCAATCCTTCCACGCCTGCCGGCCTTGCTAATCCAAATACCTGCGGAGGAGTTGTGGGCGCCATACCGGGGACGAGGATCATCAGTCTTTCGGGCGGAGTCTTAGCCGCAGGTGCCACTTGCGAGGTCAATGTTTCTATTCAGGCAACAGCTGCTGGGATCTACACCTTGCCGCTGCTGTTTGTGTCGAACAATCAAACTCTGCCCAGCGCAGCTCCTCCCATCAATCTGGTGGTTAACTAGTGGCTAACCTGTGATGACGACTTTAGCCAGATTTGTGATGCCTATTTTGGTAAGTGAGGGTGGCAGGAAATGAACGTGAAGAGGATCAGGATTAGAAAGAATTGGTCGCGGGCTTTGGGCAGTGTAGGCGCTGTTTTCTTCACCACAGCCAGCTTGGTTGGCTGCCAGCAAGCCAAGGACAAGAACGCCACCAGCTTTGTCCCTGGGCCGATCATTCCCCCTCAGACTCCTAGCGTGCCCACTGGCGGTACCGAGGTGGGCCTACCTCCCATACCACCACCAGGGATCCCTTTGCCGGCTCCTACGATTGTCATCCAAACTCCCGCTGCAGCCCCAACCATTCCTCCAATCCCCTCTCCTATTCCTCTCCCCACCATCAAGGCAGAAACTCCGGCTCCTTCTACTCCTTTCCCTCCTCCTCCCCCCACTCCCTTTCCTGTTGAAAAAGTTAGCGTTACGCCAGCAGCAGCTACGTTTGCCTCAGGGACGACTGTTGGCTCTATAGAAACTCTCACGCTTACGCCGTCTGCTCCTCCGGCCAACGGCAGCCTGGTGTTGAAGGTAGAAAGCAGCAACCCGCAGGTGGTGGGCGTTTCCACAACTGCTGCCTCGTTCGTAACAGTTGTCCTTCCACCGGGATCCCCGGATACACCTAAGGTTGTGCTGACTCGTTTGATCCCGGCTACACAGGAGGGCAATGCCACCATCACAGTTACCCGCGACCCGGCCACAACCGCTGCCAATTATCCGGTGGGCAGCGTGAATGTTGCCGTGCCGGTGACCTTAAAGCAGCAAGAGCCGCCACCTAGCATTACCGTTGATCCCGAGTCCATCACCTTTGATGATAAGCAGCCAGTTGGCACTTCTGCTAAAGTAGCGGTCAGCCTTAATCCAGTTGCTCCGATTGGTGGGCAGGTTGTGTTGGATGTGAGTGGAACCCCCAATCCTTTTGTCCCTGGCGCGCCATTTACTGTTTCGACCAGCACGCTGGTCTTCAAGGAAGGCAACAAGGGGCCTCAGGAATTCGAGGTTGTTCGCCTGACGCCTAACGAAGCTGCCGGATCAGTGACCATTAAGCTCAATCCCGCGCTGACGACGGCTACCAACTTCTTGACTGCCGACCTCAGTGCTGTGATCCCTGTTTCAATCAAAGCTCTGCCGCCGACTCCACCACCTGCCACTCTTGCAATTGAGTATAAGGATACTTCCTTGAAGTGTAGCGCTAACCTTAACTTGAAGCTCACTGCGCCTCCAACTGTTACCATTACCGGCGCTGTTAAAAGCCCACTCACTTTCAAAGCCGAGCCAGCACCTAATCCTCCCTTCTTTTTTGACACATCCACAGGGGTCATTTCCGTTCAATGTCCAGCGGCAGCAAACCAGCCTCCGATTGGCCTTTCTTTCTCTGCATTGATAACGGTTACGGATTCTTCAGTTCCGCCAATTTCGGCTCAGAAGTTTGTATCGATTAAAGTCGAGTAGTCAGCACCGCAGCAACCCTAAGGCATAGGGGGTTCCAAAAGTTATCTGGGGTGGGAAGCTGCTGTGTTGACCAAGCCGGCTGCCCAATCCAGCAGATGATTGACTGCTTCTAAGGTTTTGGCTTCGGAGTACAGCCGCAGCAGAGGTTCAGTGCCGCTGCCGCGGATCATCACCCAACTGCCGTCGGCAAGGGTAAACTTATAGCCGTCTTTGTCGAAATGCTTGATCACCTTCTGCCCCAAAATCTCAGAGGGGGGATCCGCTTGCAGTTGTTGGAATAGCTGGGTTTGTTGGTTTTGATCCGCCAGGTGCAGGTCGCGGCGCAGGTAAACCGAGCTAAATCCTTCCCGTTCCTGCAAAGCCCGGTAAAGGGCGCTCAGATCTTGGCCGGTTTCGGTGACGGCTTCGATGAGATACAGAGCAGAAAGCATGGCATCCCGTTCGGGGGTAGGGCCCAGGTAGCATTCTTCTCCCCCCAGCCGCACCTGGGTGCTCAGGCGGGATCTCTTCAAGAGGTGGCTGCAGCCTGCCGCGCCAAGACCCACTCCACCAGGGTGCGCACGCCGTAGCCGGTGGCGCCTTTGTTGTTGTAGCCCGCATCCTTCTCTGTCCACACCGGGCCGGCTATGTCTAGGTGGGCCCAGGGGGTTTTCTCCACAAATTGTTTGAGGAAGAGGGCAGCGGTGATGGAGCCGCCGGAGCGGGGGCCGGTGTTCTTCATGTCGGCCACGGTGGAGCTGAGGCCCTCGAAATAGCTCTCTTCCAAGGGTAGGCGCCAGATCTTCTCACCAGAGAGGTTGGCCGCCTGCTGCACCTCTTGAGCCAGGGCCTCATTGGGGGTAAAGAGGCCGGCAATTTCTTCTCCCAGCGCAATGACGCAGGCGCCGGTTAGGGTGGCTAGATCCACAATGGCGTCCACCCCCAGCTTTTCGGCAAACACCAGAGCATCGGCCAGGGTAAGGCGGCCTTCGGCATCGGTGTTGTTGACCTCAATGGTCTTGCCGTTGGAGGCGGTGAGGATGTCACCGGGGTGGAGGGCACGGCCGCTAATCATATTTTCGGTGGCGGCGACAATAAAGTGCACCTCTACCTGTGGCTTGAGGGCAGCTAGGGCCCGGGCCGCTCCCAAGACGGCTGCAGCTCCGCCCATGTCGGTTTTCATCATGGCAATGCTGCGGGAGTCGGTTTTGATGTTCAGCCCGCCGGAATCGAAGGTGAGGCCCTTGCCCACCAGGGCCAGCTTGGCGACGGGATCCCCTTCTTTGGGCTTGTAGGTGAGGTGGATAAACTGGGGCGGCAGATCTGAGGCCTGGGCCACGCCGAGGAAAGCCCCCATGCCTAAGGCTTGGCACTCTTCCCGTCCTAGGATCTCCACCTCTAGGCCGTAGTCTTGGGCCAGTTGCCGGGCAGTGTCGGCCAGGGCAGGGGGTGTGACGACGTTGGCAGGGGCGGCCACCAGTTCGCGGGCCAGGATTGTCCCGGCAGCCATCTCGGTGGCCCGCTGAAGGGCGTTTTCATAGTCTTGGCGGGCCTGGGCCAGGCCTGGCACCAGGAGGGTGACTTCCTCAACGGAAAAGCCGCGCTCTTCCTCGGGCTTGGGCTGGGATTTAAAGCGGTTGTCCTGGTGGGCCACAAGGAGGCTGGCTTCGGCTACTGCCTGCACCGCCCGCACCGGATCCAGCCCCGTTTCTGGCAAGGACAGGACCACCTGCTTAGCTTTAAGGCTGTGGGCCTGGCGCAGACCATTGGCAGTGGCCCGCCGCAGCGCTTCCAGCGTCAGCGCAGCCGGATCCCCAAGCCCCACCAACACCAGCTTGCGGATGGCTCCTGGCAGGCGCAGAGCAAGGCTGCTATTGGGCTTGCCCTGAAACTTCTGTTCTTGAACCGCTTCTGCCAACAGCCCCGACCCCACTTTCTCGTCCAAGGCAGCAATCTCGGCAGGCAGCGAGAAGGTGGCGTTTTCGCCGGTGGGGGCAAAGCAGTAAACCAGGGCGCATTCTGCCTGTGTTAGGGGCGGCTCGCCAAGACGAAGCTGCATGGGAAACCTTTGGCCAAGCTAGGGACAACAGACTCTCAGTGTAGCCAATTCCGCCACTTCTAGGACAGGGGATCCCTTGGCTGGCATCGACGTTGGCTTTTCTAGCCAATAGCCTTTAATCAGGAAGGGAGGAAACCAAGGTATGGCCTGGCGGCGGCGTTCCATCCTTCAGCTTGGGGTTAGTGCCGGTGCAATGCTCCTGGCGCTGGCACTAGGGGGGGTGGGATCCCTGGCCCAGGCGCAGAGGCCCCTGGAAGAGCTGCCGCAGCCGGTTCGCCTCAAGCTGCCCCCCGGCCTAGCCCGCTACACCTACGACAAGTCGGCGGGAGACTACTTCGAAGAAATCGAGCCGCTGCTGCCGGGCGGAGCTTATGCCCAGTGGGCCTTCTACCCCGTCCCTGTCTACATTCAGGGAGATCACCCCCAGTGGAAAACCTTTGTGGAGCAGGCGGTAAAGGAGTGGTCGGCCTACATCCCCCTGAAAGTGGTGGGCAAAGAAGAGGAGGCCCTCTACGGGATAAGCATCTACCGCGTTCCTGCCATTGGCGAAGGGATAGCGGGGGCAGCCCGGCCTGAGTTTTTCTTTGCCGCCGATGGCTCGCTGCAGCAGCGGGTGCGCATTGTCATTGCCGAAGGCCAGGGGTTGGCAGAAGTGACGGCGGTGGCCCGGCACGAGATTGGCCATGGGCTGGGGCTGTGGGGCCATAGTCCCAACCCGCGGGATCTGATGTACGGCGGCCACCATGCAGCGGCTACCGGCAATCGCCGCCTGCTGCGGGTGCCCACCATCACCAAACGGGATCTCAATACCCTCAAGCGGGTTTACGAGCAGCCCACCCTCATGGGCCAGGTCTTCCCGGAGAGCTACCGCCGCCTGTTTGGCCAGCTTCTGCCAGAGAGAATTTTGGGAATGGCCGGCAGCTAGAGCCGCAGCAGTTGCGCTCCCCCCTTCAGCCCCATGGCCAGGAGAAAAAACAGCAACTGGGTGGCCACAATGCTGGGGCCAGAGGGGAGGTTGAAGGCGGCTGAGAGGAGGATCCCCAGCACGGCGCTTAAGCCCCCCAAGCCCATGGCCAGCAGCACATAGGTTGTAAAGCCGGATGCCAAAAGCCGCGCCGTCGAGGCAGGGATCACCACAAAAGCGCTCACCAATAGCACCCCCACCGAGCGGATCGACAGGGCCACCACCAGCGCCAGCAGCACCACAAAGGCCAGCCGCTGCCAGCCCGCCTCTACCCCCCGCGCCCGCGCCAGCGACTCATCCAGGGTGAGCAGCATCTGGGCGGGCAAGGTCAGCCCAATGTACCCCAGGGCCAAGAGCAGGAGCAGGCCGCTCATCCACAAGGCCGGCAGGCTGATGCCGAGAATATCCCCAAACAGCAACTGGTTAAGGTTGCCGCGGTAGCCAGGGATCAGGCTAAGGCCAATGATGGCCAGGGCCAAGGAGGAGGAGTAGATGATGTTTAGCACCGCATCCGCCGAAAGCTGGGTGTGTTCCAGGACAAAAGTCACCCCCAGGGCAAACACTACCCCAAACACCATCAGCACCGCTGTGGGATCCAGCCCCAGGGCCACTCCCAGGACAATACCCAGCAGCGCCGAATGCCCCAAGGCATCACTAAAAAACGCCAACTGCCGAAAGATAGCAAAACTGCCCAAAAGCCCCCCCGTCACCCCCGTCAGGATGCCGCCTAGGAGAGCCCGCTGCATGAAGGGCAACTGCAGCCATTCCACCACCTGCGCCCAGGTCTCCGGCATTGCCCCTCCTCAGTGGTGGTGGATGTAGCGGGCAAACTCGGGGCCGTAGACGCGGTTTAGCATCTCCGGCGCCAGGGCCGCCTCAGGGGATCCCTGACAAATCAGGGAGCGGTTGAGACACAGCACGCGGTCACAGTAGCGGGACACCATCTCTAGGTCGTGGGAGACCTGCAGGATGGCCCAGCCCAGGGAGCGGCGCAGCTCTTCCAATAGCCGATAGAATTCCCCTTCGCTGAGGCTATCTAGACCAGCGGGGGCCTCGTCCAGCACCAGCAGCCGCCGCGGCCAGACTAGACAATAGGCCAACAACACGCGCTTCAGCTCGCCGCCGCTCAGTTGACCCAGGGGCTTAGAGGCCAGGTGCAGAGCCTCGGCCCGTTGCAAGGCTTTCTCGACGGCCTCCTGCCGAGCAGCTCGCTCCTGCCAGGGCCAGCGGGGCCTAAGGGATCCCCAGCCCAGGGCAACAAACTCCGCCACCGTCAGGGGAATGGCGGGGTTGAAGTGCAAGCGCTGCGGCACATAGGCAAGCTGCTGCCGCACTTTCTGGGGCAAGTACCCTGACAGGCGCAGCGGCTCCCCTAGGATGGAAACCGAGCCACACTGCCGCGGCAGGATGCCCAAGATGGCCTGCACCAAGGTGCTCTTGCCGGCGCCGTTGGGGCCGACAATGGCCGTATGGGATCCCGCCGCCAGCTCAAACGAGACATTCTGCACCGCCAACTGGGATCCCCGATAGACCGTCAGCCCCTCCACCCGCAGGACAACCTCGCCAGAATGGAAGCTCATCGCCCCCTTGCCAGCAGGTGCTCGAGAGCAGCCTGACCCACCAAGGGCAACTGCAGGGGAACCCAGGCCTTCTCTTTCTCGAAGGCGGAGACCAGGTTTTCCACGTTCTGCCGCAGGATGGTTAGGTAGTACTCCGGCTCGATCCCCTCTGGGCCAGCCGTTTCCAAGGGATCGAATACGCGGACTTGTACCCCCAGATCCCGGGCCAAGACCTCAAAGGGGTTGTCCTTCCCCACTTGTGGCTCCACCAGGATTGTCTTTAGGCCCGACTGCCGCACCGTCTCCATCACCCGGCGCACATCTTCCGGAGAGGGGCTGGCTTCCGGGATCTCCACCAGGAACTCCGCTTTGAGGTTGTAGCGCTCGGCAAAGTAAGGGGCAAAGTCGTGGAAGACCACAAACTTTCTGCCGGCAAAGGGGGCCAAGCGCTGCTCGATTTCCTTATCCAAAGCCTCCAGTTGCTGGATAAAGGCAGCGGCGTTGGCGCGGTAGGTCTCTGCCCCTTCTGGATCGACAGCAATGAGGCCATCGCGAATATTTTCCACCTGCCGGATGGCTCGCCTGGGATCTAGCCAGATGTGGGGGTTCAACTTGCCGTGAGAGTGCCCGTGACCATGAGAATGGCCATGGCCGTGGCTGTGACCATGAGAATGGCCATGGCTGTGGGAGTGGCCATGCTCTGGCTCCTGGGTCTGCAAAGTCGGGATCCCTTGGCTGCTGTCAATGATGCGCAGCTTCGGATTGCCGGCGTTGGCAATCAATCCCTCCAAAAAGGTCTCCATTCCCAACCCGTTGATCACCAGCACATCCGCCTGGGACAGCAGGCGCGCATCCTCGGGTCGGGCCTGAAAGTCGTGGGGCCCCATCTGGGGAGGGATCAGAGGTTTCACCTCGGCCCGCTTCCCGGCCACGGCGCGGGTAAATTGCGTTATCGGCAGGATTGTGGTCACCACCTGCGGGGGAGTGGATCCCTGCTGGGCCTGGGATCTCTCTTGGCGCATCTGCAAGGTGCCTAGGATCCCGACCGAGAGGGCCGCCACCAGCGAGACCAGCGATCGCACGGGTCGGGCCGAACGCAGAGAGTTATTAGCCATGAGCCCTAACACCTCACGAGACAACAGAGACAGCAGCGTCGGAAGCGCCTGACTTCTGGAAAGCCAAGGCCCGCTGCTGCAGCAGCGAAAAGATACTCACCAGGCCGTTGCTGCGGGAAGGGCTAAGGCTGAAGTTGAGGCCCATTTCCCGCACAAACTCCAGGGAAACCCCCAAAATTTCCTCTGGTGCTGAGCCACTTAGCCCCTCCACCAAAATCGCCACCAAGCCCTTGACCAACTGGGCATCGGCATCTCCCTGGATGTAGACCTTGCCGTCCCTTAGCTCGGTGGCCAGCCACACCCGCGAAGCACAACCCCGCACGAGATTCTCCTCTGTTCGCTGGGAATCGGGGAAAGGGGGCAGGCGCTTGGCATAGGCCAGCAGCAACTCGTACTTCTGACGAGAGGTTTTGGCCTTTTGAAAGCGCGCGACAATCTGCCGCAGAGCTTCGGGCATCAACCCACTTGCCTGAATGAGAATGATAATCAAAAGTCATCGTAGCACGCGGCTTGGGGAGCCCAAGGGGTTGGCGGGGGAGGAAACAACTACCGCACCGAGCGGTAGCCGCCCCTTACTCCCCTGGGCGAGAGGACTAGTTGCCAAAGCTGGCTGGCGCGGGCCTTGAAGCTGCCGGCACTCATCAGCAGGTAAAGCTTCCACATGCGGCGAAAGCGCTCGTCGT
>NZ_JANSIY010000107.1:0-2075 GCF_047462295.1 Synechococcus sp. H60.3
GTGCGCTGTACATCCTCGGCCAGCCTTGACAGAGGCGGCAATCGGCTGCCCCGACTGGCTCCCCATTTCTGGAGATCCTCACCAAGGGAGAGCAGTAACCAACGACTGAGCTGCCAGAAAGTGATACTTGCGAGTTGCCGAGGGGATGCCCTAGGTGGGGGGAAACAGTCTTTGATGAACATCGCCGACAAAGGCTTCCACCGCTTCTCGGATTACCTCTCGCAGGTTGGCGTAGGCTTTGGCGAAGGGCGGGATCCGCTCACTGAGGCCGAGCAGGTCGTGGGTGACGAGAATTTGGCCGTCGCAGGCCGGGCCAGCCCCAATGCCCAGAGTCGGGATCCCGACTTGCTGGGTGATCTGGGCAGCCAATTCCGCCGGCATGTGTTCCAAAACCAGGGCAAAGGCCCCTGCCTGCTCTAGGCTTAGGGCTTCCTGGCGCAGCCGCTCTGCCTCTGAGGGGGTTTTTCCCTGCTGGCGATACCCCCCCAGTTGATGCTTGGCCTGTGGGGTAAGGCCGATGTGGCCCAAGACCGGGATCCCTCGCTGTACCAGAAAGGCCACCGTTTCCACCATGTCTGGGTAGCCCCCTTCTAGCTTCACCCCATTCACCCCTGCCTCCTTCATCAACCGTCCTGCCGAGAAGAGGGCCTGCTCTTTGCAGACTTGGTAGCTCAAGAAAGGCAAGTCGGCCACCAAAAAGGCTCGTTCTACACCGCGGCGCACTGCCTGGGCGTGGTGGATCATCTGTTCCAGCGTCAGGGGCAAGGTGCTGCTGTACCCCAAGCTGGTCATGGCTAGGCTGTCGCCTACCAAGATCAAGTCGATCCCGGCTCGATCCAAGATCTGCGCTGTGGCATAGTCGGTAGCGGTGAGGGCCACCAACGGTTGACCCGCCTGTTTGGCCTGGCGAAAGTGGTGAATGGAAAGGGCAGCCATACCTCTATGATCTCATTTCCCCTGCGGTTTCTGGCTGGGCCGTACCCCCCAAGAGCTTTGGCCCTGGGGTAATTGGCCAGGTTGCATCCGCCCCATTCCACGAGAGGGGATCCGGGCAGGATAGCCCGTTTGCCGCTAAGATGGTAAAGCCCTATGCAGACTGGAAGGGTGACAGAGTGGTTGATTGTGACGCTCTCGAAAAGCGTTGTGGCCGCAAGGTCACCGTGGGTTCGAATCCCACCCCTTCCGTCTTCGAGCAATCCAATGGCGCTCAACGCTGCCAACGCCTGGTAGGGTCAGCACCCGGCCCTCTCAACCTCCGCCAAAGCCCCCGGCAGCCCTGGACTGGCTGGGATCCCTTGCTTTGTTAAGTCCCACCTCAGCTTACTGAAACCTGGGTTTCAGGAAGGCACCTTTGCGGATTGGCCCGGCGCGGCTTTCGAGGACTTGTCGCTTAACCGGTCTTCTTGGCTCCCATGTTCACCGCCCCTGCTCTGCAAGCGCAACTGCATCCCCTCATCCAGCGCCTTTCGGAGGCAATCCTAGAGATCTGGGGATCCCACCTCGCCCTGGCTCCCTATGCCCTGCCGGAGGATCTGGGCTATGTGGAGGGCCGCCTAGAGGGGGAGAAATTGCAGATTGAAAACCGCTGCTACCAAGGGGCTCCCTTTCGCAAGTTGCACCTGGAGCTGGCCCAGGCCGGGCAAAGCCTGGATATTCTCCACTGCGTCATGTTTCCGCAGCCGCAGTACCCGCTGCCGCTGTTCGGCTGTGATATTGTGGCCGGCCGCGGTCAGGTGAGCGCCGCCATCGTCGATCTCTCGCCGGTCACCCCCACTTTGCCGGATCCCTATGTCCAAGAGTTGGAAGCTTTGGGAGCTCATCTCGCCCCTTTCCAAGAGCGACGCCAGTTGCCGCCGTGGGGGACGATTTTTTCTCCCTACTGTCTGTTCATCCGGCCCGGCGACGAGGCAGAAGCCGACCGCTTTTTGGATTTCGCCCGCCGTTATTTGGAAATCCACTGCCGGCTGGCGCAACAGATCCCCCCGCAGACGGATCCTGTCCAGATCCTGGTTCACTACCAAGGGCAGCAGCGCTACTGCAGCCAGCAACAACAGAACGACCGCACCCGCCGCGTT
>NZ_JANSIY010000107.1:2175-8831 GCF_047462295.1 Synechococcus sp. H60.3
TCCAGATCCTGGTTCACTACCAAGGGCAGCAGCGCTACTGCAGCCAGCAACAACAGAACGACCGCACCCGCCGCGTTCTAGAAAAAGCTTTTGGCCCCGCCTGGGCCGAGCGCTACATGAGCACCGTCCTTTTTGACTTGCCCCCCAGTCCGATGCAGACCTAGTGCAGATCTAGACAAGCTCCCCTTGCAGCCGCTGCTGGATGCTCAACGCCAATTTTTGCCCTAGGAACTCTGGCATGGTTGGAGTTGCATCCGGTCCCAGCAAGTAGAAAATGAAGCGCGCCCGTTTGCGGCGGAGCATCAGATTGAGGTTAACCACAGTCAAATCCTCCTGCGCTAGAGCGGTCATCACCCGGTAAAACACGCCCGGCTGGTTGTCCACATCCACCAACAGCGTGGGCAGATGAAACACTGGGTCAAAATAAAAAGAAACCTGGGTGTCTTTCAAGCCGGCCTTGAGATCAAACTCCAGCGCCAAAGTTTCATGAACGGGAAACACCCCTGCCAAGCACTCGTGAATGGCCCGTTCTAGGTTGAGCTTGGTCTGGGAGGAAAGGCTGTGGCCATCGCGGGAGACGGTGACCCGAATAAAAACCAAGTGGGGTGCGTAGATCTGCCCGTAGAGATGGATGCCGTGTACCGAGAGATTGAATGCCGTGAGCACCCCAAACAGGTCGCTGAGCAGAGAAGGGCGGTTGCGATAGGCCAGACAAACTACTGTCTTGCCGCGCTCGTCCTGCATCTGTACCACGGCCTTGCGGGTTTGGTAGAGGGCATAGGCCAGACGCAAGTTTTGAACCTGAACCTCGCTGCTGACAAACTGGCTGTAGAAAGGCGGAAAGCTCTGGTTGAAGCGCCGCATCAGAGCCGTTCGCGTCAGCGGGACGGAGTGCTTGCGAGGGCTGACTTCGAGCGGCTGGGGATCCTCATGGGCAGCCCTTTCCTCTCTGGCAAGAGGAGCCACCTTCGGCTGCTGCGCTGACTGCTCAGTTGACATCGACTTTGCCGCCTGCATTGCTTCCTCTCTATCGTTGCTCAACACGCCCTGGCGAAACCCCATCTATCCGTAAAATCACTGGGGCTCGAAGCGAGCGTCAACGCTGTACCCAATTCTTGTTCAATACTTTTGGATTTAATCTATCTCATAAGGCTGAGCTGGACATCCAAGGAACCGCTGAGGGCCATCCCCCAATTGGGGGGAGTCCATCCCTGCGTCGCTGCTGAGTCAACAGTGTGCGCCTTCAAATCCCAGACTAACCAGGAACAATGGGGCAGGCTCTTAAAGCCTAAACGATGAATTGAGGGGAAGACTGCAATTACTACAATTTCTGATATAGAGTTCTGTATTAAGTGCTAGCCTGCTGGCGACTTGGATCGCTATTCTGTTAGCCAAAATTTCGGTTTTCCTTAGGTTTGTTGAAGGGATCCCTGTGAGCACGACCGTTGCCAACCTCAGCCCGCTCTCGCCTGCCCAAGGGCCGGATCCCGATGGGGCCTGGTGGGATCTCCACATCGTTGCTTCCCCTGCCCAGGAGGATCAGATCTTTTGGCGGCTGGAGAGCTTTGGTTGTCAGGGCATGGCCAGCCAGGCCTACGGTGAAGATCGAATCAGTATTCATGCCTATTTGCCCTGGTTCCGCGCCACGCTCCTGGATTTGGCTGCTCTGGCGCTGCGCCTGCGGCAAGACGCCCTTGTTGCCGGCCAGCCCCTTCCCAAGCTGCGCTGGGAACGCATAGAGGCAGAGGATTGGAGCAACAGTTGGAAGCAACACTGGCAGCCCGAACCGGTCGGGGACAAGCTGCTCATCTGTCCGGCCTGGCTGGATCCACCCCCCCACCCCGGTCGTCTTCTGGTGCGGCTGGATCCGGGCATGGCCTTTGGCACAGGTACTCATCCGACCACCCAGCTTTGCCTGGAGGCTCTGGAGATGCGCCTTGGGGGGGGTGCTGGGGGAGTCACAGTGGCCGATGTGGGCTGTGGTTCGGGCATTTTGTCGGTGGCGGCAGCTCTCTTAGGAGCCAAGCGGGTTTATGCCGTGGATATTGACCCGCTGGCGGTGCAGGCCACGCTCCAGAACCGGGATCTCAACGGCCTGACGGATCGCATTGTGGTGGCCAAAGGCAGCCTGGAGCATATTCCCGAGATGGTGGATGGGCTGGTGTGCAACATTCTGACGGACGTGCTCTTGGATATGATCCCGCAGTTTGGCCTGGTGGTGAAAAAGGGGGGATGGCTGATCCTCAGCGGTATCCTCATCGAGCAGGCCAAGTTGGTGGCGGAGATGTTGGAGGCCAATGAATGGGTGGTGGCAGCCCTCTGGCGACGGGGGGAGTGGTGCTGTCTGAACGCACGCACGACCTGAGTTCCCTGCCCCGCTTGGCTATCGACCCGGCCCAACGGGATCCCGCGGGTGGGCTCCACTTGACCAGCCCGCAGCAGCACTACCTACAGCGAGTGCGCCGCCTCAAGCCGGGGGATCCGTTCTTGGTGTTGGATGGCTCCGGCAAGCTGTGGCTGGCCCATTGGCAGCCGCAGGGATCCCAAATTGCGGGCGAGGTGGAGGCGCTGCCGCGGGAGTTGCCCGTTTACCTGCATCTGGGCTTGGCGGTGGTCAAGGGGCCGGGGTTTGATGAGGTGTTTCGCCAGGTTACCGAGCTGGGGGCAGCGCGCATTACCCCCCTGCTGACGGAGCGCACTGTGGTGGAGCCGGGATCTGGGCGGCAAGAACGCTGGCAAAAAATTGTGCAAGAGGCCGCAGAACAATGTGAGCGGTTGCGCTGGCCCCAGATCGACCCACCCACCCCATGGACCCGTTGGCTAGCCGAGCTCAAAGCCGATTGGTGGGGTATAGCCGTCGCCCGCCGAGAGGCCCCCCCGCTGCTGCAAGTCCTACCGCAACGGAGGGATCCTGTCGTGGCACTGGCCATTGGCCCTGAAGGCGGCTGGACAGAGATGGAGCGCCGCCAGGCGGAAGCCTACGGCGGAGTACCTGTCTCTTTGGGCCCTACGATCCTGCGAGCCACCACGGCGGCTGTGGCCGCCGGCAGCCAAGTTGCGGCCTTCTACGCTCGCTTGAGCCGGGGCTAGCTCTGCCCCTCAGCAGCAGGAACGCTGTTGCCGATATGATGGCATTGACATGAACCCTTGGTTCCCAGGACGGGGCTCTGGGCAAGAGGAACCAACATGGAGAAAATCCAGGCGGTGCGGGGCACCCGCGACATTTTGCCGCAGGAGGTACGGCTTTGGCAGCAGGTGGAGGCCAGCGCCCGCGAGATCTTGGGGCGGGCCAACTACCAAGAGATCCGCACCCCGATTCTGGAGCTGACGGAGCTTTTTGCCCGCAGCATTGGCAGCGCCACCGACGTGGTGGGTAAGGAGATGTACTCCTTTAGCACCCGCGGCGAGCAGGAGGTGAGCTTGCGCCCCGAAAACACCGCCGGCGTGGTGCGGGCCTACATCCAGCACGGGTTGCAGGTGGCAGGCGATGTGCAGCGCTTCTGGTACTGCGGGCCCATGTTTCGCTACGAGCGTCCCCAGGCGGGGCGGCAACGCCAGTTCCATCAGTTGGGGGTAGAGCTGCTGGGCAGCCGGGATCCCCGTGCCGATGCCGAGGTCATCGCCTTGGCCTGGGATCTGCTGCGGGCGGTGGGGGCAGAAAACCTCACCTTGCGGCTCAACTCCCTCGGGGATCCGCAGGATCGGCGGGCCTACCGCCAAGCCCTGGTGGACTACCTCACCCCCTTGAAAGAGCAGCTCGATCCCGACTCGCAAGAGCGCCTCAGCCGCAACCCCTTGCGCATCCTCGACAGCAAGGATCCCCATACCCGTGCCATTGCCGAGAAAGCACCCAAGCTGCCCGATTACCTCAGTGCTGACTCACGCGCTTTCTTCGAGCAAGTGCAAGCCCATCTCAAGGTCCTAGACATCCCCTATGAGCTGGATCCCTACCTGGTGCGCGGCTTGGACTACTACACCCACACCGCCTTTGAGATCATCTCGCCGGAGCTGGGATCCCAGAGCACCGTCTGCGGGGGCGGGCGCTACGATGGCCTGGTGGAAGAGCTGGGCGGGCCGCCGACCC
This sequence comes from Synechococcus sp. H60.3, assembly GCF_047462295.1. Classification (NCBI taxonomy): domain Bacteria; kingdom Bacillati; phylum Cyanobacteriota; class Cyanophyceae; order Synechococcales; family Synechococcaceae; genus Synechococcus; species Synechococcus sp. H60.3. Next base: position 6,260 of record NZ_JANSIY010000107.1, read on the forward strand.
CGGCGGTGGGCTGGGCCATCGGCCTGGAGCGGCTGGTGTTGCTGCTGCAGAAGAAACAAGGGGAGATTCCGCCAACACCGGTCGAGGTTTACGTGATCTCCCGCGGGGCAAAGGCTGAGGCCCAATCCCTCCAGATCGCCCAAGCCCTACGCCAAGCCGGCTTCTGCACCGAGCTGGATCTCAGCGGCAGCGCTTTCAGCAAGCAGTTCAAGCGGGCCAGCCGCAGCGGTGCGACCTGGGCTGTTACGCTGGGGGACGCAGAAGCTGCAGCCGGGGAGGTGCAGCTCAAGCACTTGCCCACGGGGCAGCAGCAAACCCTCTTGCAAGCTGACTTGGTGCAGTATTTGGCGTCCCAGAGGTGATGGAGTGATGTTGAGTTTTTGGGTGCGGCGCAACGGCCGAGAAGACTGGCAGCCGGTATCAGCCGAGGGAGCCATTCTGGAAGAGGACACCTACACCATCGTCGCCCGTTCCCCCCAGCCCCACTTCACCATCACAGTGGAAGTCCGCCAGCGCCCTCTGCCGACCGAAAATAGCGGATCCCCGGCAGGAGCAAACTCCAAGACAACCACCTCGCTCCTGCAAACCCGTTCGGTGCGCACCAACGAGGAGGGGATCGGCATCATCCTGCCGGCCACCCACCTCGCCCCTGGTTTTTGGGAGTTCCACTGCCGCGATGCCGATTTGATTGCCGAGCTGTTTGGTGAGACAGAGCTGAACAACTGCCTCCGTCTCCAGGTTGTGCCCGGCTCGGCTCAGCCGGAACCCGCAGCACCTTTGGCGGCCCAGCCAACGGGGCCCGAACCCTCTGCCCAGACCAAAGCGGCTGCCATCCCGCCAGAGCTGTTTTCCCTGATGCACAGCGAGTTGGAGGGATCCCCCGATGAGGTGCTGGTGTTGACGGGGCGGATTGGCTGCAGTGGCGAGCTGCGGGTACGAGTTTGGCAAGAAGGTGAAGGGGAACAGAGCCCGGTTTTCGAGGGGCAACGGCTGATTCAATTTCCGGCTGAAGCCCGGACAGCGGTGTTCAGCATTCCCATCACCCTGCCGAGCTATACCTGGAGCCGTCCGTTGCGGGGGGAACTGCGCCTTACTCCGTCCTCCTGGCCGGATCCAGAGCCGCTGCGGATCTCCTTTTCCGTTCGCTGTCGCGGCCAGGGGGAAGTCCTCCCCCCCTCCTCCGGGATCCCTGCTGGTCAGCAGCGGCAAGAAGAAACGCCAGCCGCAGCCGACAGTTCTTCCCCGACCTCACCTTTGCTCTCCCCCGAACGCACCCTGCAGAAGTTGTTGCGCATCTGGCAGCGCAGCACCCCTGCGGGAAAAGAGGATGCTGGAGGAGCTCCCAGCCCGCTTCAGCCAGAAGAGCTCCCAGCCTCCCCTGCCCCCCTAGCAGACACCGCACCCGAACCTGCCGCCCAACCGGAGCCACCTCGCGAGGAGGCGGCCCCGCCGCCACCGCTCGCCGCCGCCAGTCCGGGAACCTCGCCTCTTTCCCCCCAGGTGCCGGCAGCTTGCCCGGTACCGCAACTGGTGGTGCCCGAGCAATTGCGGGCAGGTGACAATTTCGACGTAGTGCTGCGTTTGCCGGCCTCGGTCAATTCTGCCAGTGGCTCGACCTCTCAGCCTCCTTTGTGGATTAAGTTTTGGGTCAAGCACGGCCGCACCCGCTCGCTGGTGGATGGCCCCCGTTGGTTGCTGGACTTCTCCCGCGATGACCAGGGACGGTGGCAAGCCCTCACCCGCATGACCATTCCCCCCGGCGTTCCTGAACTCATCTTCGAGGCTTGGGCCGTCAGTCCGGATCGCCAGCAGCAAAGCGACCGCGTGACGGAGCGCCGTTCTATCTTGCCTTAGGGGTCCCTCAGTCTTGGGCCGAGCGCACCATCAGCACAGGGCAGCCGATGTGCACCCGCACATAGTCGGAGATGGAGCGCCCCAGCAGCCGATCCAGGTCAGGGATGCTGCGGGCAATACTGGGCCGGCGATCCGGGGATCCCATCACCAACAGGTCGGCCTTGCTCTCTTCCGCCAAGCGGACGATCTCGGTGCCCGGATCCCCGACCGCCGTAAACAGCCGGTGGGGAATTTGGCGGCTTCTGAGGGTGGCAATGGCTTTGTCTATAACCTCGTCCCGGCCTTGGGCATCGGCATCCAGTTGTACCGAGGCCAGAAAAATCTGGGCTCCCGGGATACCGGCAACCAGATCCAGGGCTGTGGCAAAGGCAGCCTGGGCGGCAGGGGAGTTGTTGAGGGCCACCATGACATGGCTGGGGTATTTGACGTAGGCGTCGTCTTTAACCAGCAGCATGGGGCAGGAGGCGAGCTGGAAGACGTATTGGCTGACCGAGTTCTGCAAAATGGCCATGATGCGGTTGCGCCCGCGGGATCCCATCACGATGAGGGGATTGGGCAGGGACTCGGCCACCTGCAGTACCACCACCTTGGGATCCCCTTCCACCAGTTGAGTGCTGATCTTTAGCCCAGGCCGCGGGGGAAAGGTCTGCAGCGTCTGGGCCAACAGCTCCTGTCCCTTTTGCCAGGCAGCGCGCATGTCCTCAGCAGAGGTCTGGGA
>NZ_JANSIY010000108.1:0-8667 GCF_047462295.1 Synechococcus sp. H60.3
ATCGCTTCTGGCTGGGGCTGGATCCGGTACCGACGCTGGAGTTTTACCGCAGCCTCTATCGGGATCAGCGGGATCCCCAGTATGCCGGGCCGGAGTTTGCGCAGTTGTTCGGTCGCACCTCCTTTGTCGTTAACTGGGATGACCACGAGGTGATTGACAACTACAGCGGCCAGAAGGCCCGCGGCGGCCGCGCCGTCCAGCTCAACGACACCACCGGGCAAACCCGCGATGTGGAAGATCTCAGGGTGCTGGGCTACCAGGCCTTTTTTGAGTACAACCCCATCACCCCCAACTTGACGGATGTACCGGGGGTAGATAGCCGGGATCGGGTGTTTCGCAGCTTCCGCTACGGTGCCAACGCCGAAGTCTTTATCCTCGACCTGCGCCAGTACCGCGACTTGGCTGCTGTGACCCCGATCCTGCCCATTTTGCCCCCTGGCTTGACCCGGCAGCGCTTTTTGGAGCTGGCCGGCATCCGCCTCACGCCCCAGCAGGAGACCCTGTTCTTCGGCCCGCCGGGATCGGAAGAGGCGCTGTTTAACCTGCTGCGCCGCACGCCGCGCATTCTTTTGGGAGAACCCCAAAAGCAGTGGTTGTTCAACGGCCTGCGCAGCTCCACCGCCACCTACAAGTTCATCGTCAGCGAGTTTCCCATCACGGTGACCTATTTCCGCTCCAACGATGTTTGGGAGGGCTACTGGCTGGAGCGGCAGGAGGTGATCGACTTTATTGAGCGCAACAACATCCGCAACGTGGTGTTCCTAACCGGCAACAACCACGCCGGCTTTATCGGCCAGGTCAACCCCGGCAGCAGCAACCCCATCTGGGAGGTGTGGACTGGCCCCACCGGACGCAGCGTGACCGCCTTGAGCATTGACGAGTTGGGCAGCCAACTGGGGATCCCCAACGCCAGCCGCCTCTACTACCGGATTGTGAATGGCTTTCTCGCCCCTGTGAACCCTGCCAATCCAGAAGTGAGCGGGATCCCTGGCGTCACAACCGGCAACCTGCGCTTTTTGGAGCTGGCGGTGCCCAACTACACCCTCATTGAAGTCTCCGGCAGCCGCTGCACCCTTCAGATCAAGGGCCCCACCGGCGGCGTCCTCACCGATCCCCTGGGGCGCCGCGGAGAACTGGTGCTGCCCCAGTGAGAACAATCAAGGGCTTTGGGCAGGTTTTCTCAGTCTCATTCTGATCGAAATTCAGGGATCCCTGCGCAAGTTGGGATCCCCTTTTGTAACCCTTTTTTGCAACTTGTAAGGAAGATGCCGGCTGTGATCGCAATCAGCCAGGGAGCGAAAACGTTAATGCTAGCGTGTAGGTAGGGCAGGGATCCCTGTTGCGGCAAAGGAAACTTCATGGAAGGAGGAAAATCCGATGGTTGCTCTGCGGGGTTGGCTGGCAGCGGGCATAATCGGGGCGGCTGCAATCCTGGGTGGTGGTGAAGCGTGGGCCCAAAGGAGCTTGTGGTTACTGAACGGGCAATCGACCTGGGTTAATGGTTATTTCTACCCAGGCGAGAACATCTGGGCCGAGTGCGACCTCGACTGCCACGACGTGGATCTGGTGCTTTACGATCGCAACGGTCGGTGGGTAGCCGAAGATACGCTCTTGGACGATTTCCCCATCGTCCAGGCTCCCTATGAGGGCAGCTTCGCCGTCCAGGTGATCATGGCCGGCTGCCGCCACCCACGCGGCTGTGCTGTCGTCGTCGATTCTGACTACGGCTTCTAGCGCTTCCCTCACCCCTAGCCCCTCTCCCTCTTGGAAGAGGGGAAGGAGGTACCGCCTGCTGTAGGGATGAAGGGGGCTGCCTAGGCGGGTTTGTGGCTGGCTTCCTGCACTTTGGCGTGGGTGAATTTGCTCAAGCCATGGATGGTTTTTTCCCAGTAGAAGGGCTTGGTAAAAAGCTGCCACAGGGCCATGTAGGCTGCCATGGAGTGCAGTTGCCAGTAAATGGGGTTGAGAAGAGCATAGAAGGCCAAGTCGTAGTAGCCCCGCCGAAAAACGGCCACCAAGTTCAAGTAGATCCCAATGGCATTGCCCACCAAGAGGTTAAACAAGCCCAAGTAAATTAGCCAACTGGGAAAGATGTTTTGCAGCCAATGGGCGCGGGTGAGCAGCCAGTAGAAAAACAGCAGCCACATGATGGGGCTGGTGAGGAAGGTAAAGAAGCTGCCGCCGATAAAAAATTGGTAGGCCAGCCAGTTCTTGAGGCCCAGCTTGCGCAAAGAGCGCAGCGGGTTGCGGTTGTGCACCAGCCAGGTCTGCATATAGCCTTTGATCCAGCGGGAGCGCTGCCGGATCCAGTTTTTAAGGGCGCAGTTGGCCTCTTCGTAGGTGGTGGAGTTGATCACCCCCACCGTGTAGCCGTGCTGGCTGGCGCGAATGCCTAGATCGGCATCTTCGGTGACGTTAAAGGGATCCCATCCCTGCAATTCCCGCAGGCGGTCGGTGCGGAAGTGGTTGCTGGTGCCCCCCAGGGGAATGGGCATTTTCAAGGTTTCCAGGCCCGGCAGCAGGTAATCAAACCAATAGGAATACTCCAGGGTAAACATGCGGGTAAGAAAGTTCTCGTTGCGGTTGAAATAGTTGAGGGCCGCTTGAACGCAGACCAAGCTGGGATCCCCTTTTTTGAAGGCAATGATGGCTTTTTTCAGTTGATCCGGATCGGGGATGTCTTCGGCATCGTAGATAGTGAGGTATTCGCCGCGGGCAAAGGCCAGGCCGTAGTTGCAGGCTTTGGGCTTGGTCTTGGGCTTGCTATCCGGCACGATCAACAGGCGCACGTAGCGGGGCGGCTTGGCGGCGCGGGCGGCCTCGATGGTGGCCTGGTCGTTTTCTTCCAACAGGATCAGCACGTCCAAGCGCTCGTGGGGGTAGTCCAGCTTGGAGAGGGAGTTGATGAGAATCGGCATCACCTCCGGCTCTTTGTAGACCGGCACCAGGATGGTGTAGATGGGCAAGCTGCGGTCATCGAGGGCGGCCACTTCTTCGTCGGTAATCTGGTGGAAGCGATCGGCGGATCCCACCAAGCTAAGCAGCAGTTTGAAGAGAATCGAAGCAATGTAAAAGAGGTTAATCAAAAGTACCAAGATCGTCAGGGTTGTCCAGGGGGCGCTGGCCAAGCTCCACAGCAGCAGCAGCAGCAGGCCATAGCCGACGGCAATTTGCGAGGGGGTAAACACCCGCGAGGCCGATTCCTCCGGCAGGCGGGCCAGCAGCTTGTACACCGCCTCTTGGCTAAAGCGGGATCCCTGATCTTGGCTGAGGAGCTGGGTGATATCCTGCTCGGTGCCCAGCACCTTTTCTATCCGCAACCCTGGCCGCCAACTGTAGAGCAGCTCGTCCACCGCCCAGTCCAGGGGGTCGTTGACCATCACCGTGAGGGTATTCTCGTCGCTCCAGCTTAGGGGGTAGAAGAGGTGGTGCATCATCAATTCCGGATCGAACTGGCGGCTTAGGACCTCGTCCCGGTAGAGCAGCCCTGTTCCGATTAGCTCCGAGACGGAGGGGTAGCCCAGCAAGTGGGCCAGAATGCTGAGATACTCGCGGGTGGAGAGGTAGCTCAGCCGGGTCAGCACCTGCCCCAGGCTGGATCCGGTGCGGCGGCGGATCTCCAGAGCCTGCTGCCACTGCTCCAGGGTGAGGCGGCTGCCCAGCAGCTCAGCAGCCAGCTTGCGCTCGAGGATAACTGTCAAGATCTGCTTTTCGGTGGCCGGGATCTCCCACAGCTTTTCGGCCTCTGGGCAAAGGCGTTTCACCGCCTGCCAGACGCCGGGATAGCCGGGCTCTTCCGTGGCCACCACAACGGTTTGCGGGTTGAGCCAGCCACAGGGCAAAAAGCGCACCGGCAGGAGATCGCTGGGTTCCACTAGCCAAGGCAGCTCTAGATCTAGAGGCTGCTTGAGCAGCCAGTCCCGCAGCTTGGGCCGATCCAAAATCTGGCGACACAGGTCGGCAAACTTGCCAGGATGCATGACCCGCAAGCTCCAAAAAGCCCTGGGCAAGGAGCAGCCCACCTCTTCGCGGTACTCCTCCGCTGCCGCCAGTTGCTGGCGGGTGAGATAGCCCGCGCGCAAAAGCGAGGACTTAAGGGACTGGAGCATGGCCTAAGACCCGCGGTTTGGCTCAAGTCTGGCTCAACCGCAAGCCCATGCCTAGCCCCCCCTAGGAAGGGATGGGGGACTCGGGGCGGCGAGCCAAGCGGCGATAGACATTCCAGGCTCCCGCTGCCAGCAGAATAGCCAGCAGCAGCACCAGCCAATAGCGGTACTGCCACACCAAAAGCTGCCAACTGAAGCGGCCTGGGTAGCGCACCCGGTAGCCTTGGGGGGTGAGATCCCAGCTCTGCACCTGGGTGAGGGCGGGGGTGGCGGCGTAGGCGGTGAGCACATTTCCCTGCAGTTGGTTGGCCAGGCGGGTGCGTGGATCGGCAAGGCCGCGGCTGAGGCGTTCTGCCAAGGCCGGATCAGCTCCCCACCAGGATAGCCAGAGGGTAGGCCTGCCTTGGAGCAAAAAGTACTGCAAGAGGCCGAGGTTTTCCTGGGGTTGGGCGGCCAGGGCCACCTGCTGGTTCAAGGGGTTGAGGATCTCGAACTGGGATCCCAGCCGGATGGGGCTGTAAGGGAGCTCCACCTGCTCCGGGGCAGCGACAAGGATCTGCCAGGCGAAGTCGCCTGTCTCCAGTTTGGTCTTTTCCTGGGGCAGAAACTGTAGGGTGGGCAGGAGCGGTCGGGCGGCCAGCCGGCTCAAGGCCCCCACCAGGTAGGCGGCAGCCGGCAACAAGGCGGGATCCCCCAGCCAAACCCGTCCGGATCCCTGCAGCACCGCCGGGATCTCCTGCAGCTCGCCGTTGGGGGCTTGGTAGCCGCTCCAGAGAAAGCCGGAGCTATCCGAGCGCACCTGAACCGTCAGCGGCGTCAGGGATCCCTGGCAATTGCCGGGGCTGGCCCCGTAGTCAAAGCGCAGCTCCAGTTGGTTGAAGCGGCGCAGCAGGCGGGTGGGCAGGGTCACGGTCTCGTTGAGCTGGCTGCGACCAGTGAGGTTGTAGGTGCGCAGCAGAACGCCGTTCAAGAACACATAGCCCGTCAGGCGATCCCCGGCCCGACCATCCACCGGGTTCATGATCACATCCAGTTGGGCCGCCAGATCCCGCGGGCGCCCCCCCAACTGCGCCAGGTTGAAGTTGAAAACCAAAGACTGGCTGCCAAAGCCCCGCAGCAGGGGATCCACGATCCCCAACTCCCGCAAGCTGAGGCGGTTGGCCTTGAGAGCTCGCTCCCAGTCCGCCACCGCCGCCACCTGGATGCCGCGGCTCACCAGCCCCGCCCGCTTCCACTCTTCATAGAGGGCAAGAATGGCCTCGCGGCGGGCGGCCACCCGCAGCCGCGATCCCTCTGGGGTAATCTGATGCTGCAGGTGGGGGGTAAAGTTGGCCGGCTCCAGAATTACTTGAGGCCCTTCCCCTGGACGGTTGCTCCAGAGGATGGGGGTCTGAGGGAAGAGGTGGGCCAGTAAGCTGTACAGGCCCAGTGCTGCTTCCGCCACCTCAGGAGAGGGGTTGGCGGGCACCACCAGCGTGAGCTGGGGGTACATCAGGTGCAGAAAGCCGGCCACCGTAGCATCGGGCACGCGGGGCACCAGCTCAAAAAAACTGTCCCGCCCTACCCTCAGCAGCAGGTTGCCGGTGTTGAGGTCGGCACAAATGTCGTCGCTAATGCTCAAAAACGGCTGCACCGACACCGTGATAAAGCGCTCACCCGGCGGCAGGTTAGGGATGGGCACCCGCACCACCGGCTCCTGGCGCAGATCTTGCACCAGAAAGATCCCCGCCAGCTCCTCGTTAATCAGCACCCGCACAGTAGAAGTGGGCTTGAGCACCGGCGAAGGTTCTAGGCGCAACTGCACAAAACTGGCTTCTGGGTCGATGCCGTTGATGGGCGCAGGGACGGTGACATCCAGGCGCGGGTTGGATCCCTGCAGCAGCACCGAACGCTCGTAGCCCAGCCTCTGGAAAGCAAGGGGCTCCGCCCGCACTGCCTCTGTTGGCACGCAGCAGAGCAAGCCAGCCACCAACAGCCCCCACCCTCGCCTTACCCTAGCCATCTGCGGGATCCCTAGCCCCTGCTCTGACGACAGAAAAAGCCTACACCTGTGGCGGGGGCAGTCGCCAAACTTCTAGGAGTATATGGCGCAAGAGTGATGAACTGGCCACAAGAAAGCCCCCTTCCTCAGGAACTCTCCTAGGCGCGGGCGTAGTCGTCCTCAAAGCGCACGATGTCGTCCTCCCCCAAGTATTCCCCGTTCTGCACCTCGATAATCACCAAGGGGATGGTGCCGGGGTTTTCCAGACGGTGCTTGGTGCAGGGGGGAATGTAGGTGGACTCGTTGGAGTTAAGCAGCACCACCTCCTCGCCCCGGGTAACGCGCGCCGTGCCCCGAACCACAATCCAGTGCTCGCTGCGGTGGTAGTGCATCTGCAGGCTAAGGCGATGGCCGGGCTTGACCTCGATGCGCTTGATTTTGTACATTGGGCCTTCATCCAAGATCCAGAAGGCTCCCCAGGGGCGGGTCTGAGCCTGGGAGGGCAAAAGCTCCAGTGCCGGAATTGCCGCGTTGTCCATGTCCCGCACAGAGTGTAGCATTGAGGTCACACCTTGTTCCACTTCAGAGACTCTCACATCCTCACCTACAGTGCGGCAACTTTTCATCGACCATCTTGCTGAACCCAATACGCCAAAACTCGTAGAAAAAAAGTCTCGAGAAGGGGAATACTAACGCTCCCTTGCATTCCTAATAGTTTTTGCAAAACTTGCTTTTAGGATTAACTAGGGTGTTCCAATGCCCTAGGCCGTCAAGTTTGGCGAAACTCGTTCATAGGGCATGGATGTTTGTAAACCGGCTTAAAGCTATCTTGAGGCTCGTTGCGCCGGTAGGGATCCCCTTGCTGCTCCTAGCTGGCCTCTTGTGGGGGCTAAAGGAAGGCTGGGGCTGGGTGAGCCTGGAGATGCAGTTCCTTGGCTACAAGGGATCCGTAGCCGTCCTGGGGCCGGATCCGCGCCTGCCCATTGTCGGCACCACTTTTCCCCCTTCGCTGGTGCTGGCCACGGCCATTTTGGGGCGCTCGCCGCTGGTGTTGCAGGCCATTTTGGGATCCCTGGTGTTGGACTGGATGGGGCAACAGTTGCGCCGTTTGCCTGTCGGCCTGGGGTGGCGCTGGCTGTGGGGCCTGTTGCTGCTGCTGCAGCCGGCTTTGCTCCTGATGCTGCTGCGCAGCCCCGTTTGGACGGCCACCTCGCTTTTGCTGGGGGTGAACATGGCCTTGTTGTTCCCTCTGGCCAACGAGAAACAAGCAGCGGAGAAGGACGAGCTGCCGATTACCCTGCGGCTGCTGCTCATTGGGCTGGCCTTGGGGCCGCTGATGGTGCTGCGCTGGGAGAGCGGCTGGCTGTTGCCCTGGCTGGCAGGACTGCTGCTGGTGGCTTTTCGCCGCGAATCTTGGGGGTTTCGCTGGGCCTCGCTGCTGGTGGTGGGGTTTATCAGCCTGGCCCTGATCCTGAGCTGGCTGTATGTCAACTGGTTGGCGGTGGGGGATCCCTGGGCTTTTACCTACCAGGTGGGCAGCGGCCTGCGCCTGCCGCAGTTGCGGGAAGACCTGCAGCAGGCCGGCGGCTGGCAAGGGCTGGTGGAGCTGGGCAAGTGGCTGGCGGTGCTGGCCCCTGCCTATCTCCTGGTGGGGATGGGATCCCTGCTGGGCCGCTGGGTCGGGGCCTTGATCTGGGGGATGCCGTTGGTGGTTCTGCTGGCTTCCCTGGGCCAGGGGCTGTTTTTGCCAGAGCTGAGCCGCTTTGGTCTCGTCTGGGTGCCGCTGCCGTTGCTGATGGGGGCCTACTTAGTCCGCGGAGCCGGCCCCGGCTGGGCCAAGCGCCTGTTGATCACTGCCCTTTTGGGGCTGAACTGCCTTACCGCTGGCTATGGGCTAAGCCAAGAGCCACGATTTTTGGCGCCCCTGGTGCTCGAGGAGCGGGATCTCTGGGAGCGGCTGGTGGCAGGGGTAGCGCCCCTTAGCCGTGAGTTGGAAGCGGCCCAAGACCTCTACGAAGTGACCTCCGCGGGGCAGGCTTTGGAAGCGTGGCGCCAGCAGCGGCAGGCAAAGCGCCAAGTAGGGGAATATCTCCGCCGCCACCTGCTGCCTGGCGAGAAGGTGTTGGTGGACGACGACATCCACTTTGAGGCTATCTTTTGGGCGGGGGATCCCCGCTTGTTCCTTACCCCCCACCAGTACGAGTTTGCCTTGGCCCTGCAACACCCCCAGGAGCGGGTGGACTACTTGCTGGTGGCGGGGCCGGCGGATCCCTTGCGGAGCGCCGATCGCATCCTGCAATTTTGGCCTGAGCTTACCTTTGAGGGGCTGCCGGGCTTTAGGGAGGTCTACAGCTCCCCGCAGGTGCGGCTGTGGGCCCGCCAGGCAGAGCTTGAGGAGGAAACGAGATGATCTGGAAACGGCAATGGCCGCGGCGACAGGTGCTGCAGATGGGCGGAGCGCTGCTGGCTGCCTCTGGAGTTGCCGGCTGTGGTCAGGGCTTCGAGAACGTTACCACTGGAAACCTGAACTTGTCAGAGCTCTTGGCCCGCTGGGAAGTGGGCATTGGCGAGGATCCCGGT